>JBBPZG010000166.1:0-3472 GCA_038199095.1 Saccharimonadales bacterium (SeqCode) | reverse complement strand
GTCTTCACGCTGGTCGGCCATTAGCTGTAGGCCAACGGGCAATCCGCTGGCTTCGCCGGCCGGAATGCTAATGGCGGGCACGCCGACGAGATCAGCAGCTACTGTTAATATGTCAGTCAGGTACATTTGCAGAGGATCGCTGGTGTTTTCACCTATCTTAAACGCCGTGGTCGGAGCTGTAGGACCCAGCAGGAATTCTACCTGTTTAAACGCCTCAGTGAACTCATTAATGAGCTTGGTGCGTACCGTTTGGGCTTTTTTGTAGTAAGCGTCATAGTAGCCGCTGCTCAGTACGTAGGTGCCGATCATGATCCGGCGCTTGGCTTCTTTGCCAAAACCTACGGAACGAGCCCTGCTATAGCTGTCGTCTAAATCCTTGGCACCCCCTTGTGCATAGCCATAGCGCTGACCATCGTAGCGTCCCAGGTTACTGCTGACCTCGGCAGGACAAATAATGTAATACACAGCTAGCGCGGCGGGCAGGCTGGGCAAACTGACCTCTGTTATATTAGCTCCGGCGGCTTTAAGTTTTTCGATCGCCGCCTCTATCGCTGCCTTCACGCCAGCATCTAACCCTTCACCCATATGTTCTTTGATGACACCGATTTTTTTACCGCGCACCTCAAGCGACAAGTCAGTGTAATCATGGCCGTCACTTACGATTGTCGTACTATCCTTATCATCCTGACCGGCCATAACGCTAAGGACTAGGCTGGCATCGGAAACAGTTTTAGCTAAAGGCCCGATCACATCAGTGCTACTGGCCATAGCAACTACACCAGAGCGGCTCACCAAGCCATACGTAGGCTTGTAGCCTACAGCACCACAGTAGCTAGCCGGCAAGCGGATTGACCCGCCTGTGTCCGTGCCGAGGGCAAAGGGAGCCATATTTAAAATAACCGCGGCCGCTGAACCGCCGGAGCTGCCGCCTGGTACGCGCTCTCTATCACGAGGATTCTGTGTAGTAAAGAAGTCGCTATTTTCTGTAGAAGAGCCATGGGCGAAAGCATCTAGATTAGCCTTGGCCACGCAAATAGCCCCTTCAGCCTCGAGCTTTTCAATAGCAGTGGCTTGGTAAGGAGCTTCAAAGCCTTTGAGGATATTACTGGCGGCTGTGGTTTCGGCTCCAAAAACTAAAAAATTATCTTTGGCGATAAAAGGTACACCGGCTAGCCGGCCGATTGACTCACCATTGGCCGCACGGGTATCCAAAGCAGCGGCCCGTTCGCGAGCCCGCTCCTCGACAGTCGTAATAATGGCGTTGTAGTCTTGCTTTTCAGCAATTGTTTGCAGCGCCTGCTCAACCAGCTCGGCCGCTTTCAGCTCACCAGATTGTACTTTGGCGGAAATTTCCGCAATCGGCAACCACTGGCTCATACTAGCCAATCATCCGTTTTACTTTGATATAGCCGTCCTGCTGGTCAGGTAAATTGTGCCGCAGGTCTTCCGGTGCATAGCCGTAATCTTTTATGTCATCCTCACGCATAACGTTGACTAAACCAGTAATCTGGTTAGTCGGTTTAAGCCCACTTACGTCAATCGAACCTAATTGCTCAACATATTGCAGAATCTCAGAGAGTTCCGCACTATATTCTTCGACCTCTTCATCGGTTAGGTTCAGCCGGGCTAATCGAGCCAATTTTAAGATATCTTCCCGTGTTAACTTACTCATAGATTAAGAACCACCTCAAACTAACTTTCTGGCCATAAACGGGCCCTTTCCGGCCACAAACGCTGAGCTACTCGTCATCGTAATACCATTACGCTTCCTCCCATCTCAACTTTTCTGACTCGAAAATCGTCCAGTTGCTACCTCAGAAGTTAGTTTGAGGTGGGTTCTAGTACGATTGTACCAGATCCTCTCTGGTAATGTGAATATTTTTCCCAGTAACTTAATGAGCAATGTGCTTTACAAACAGTATGCAGAGGACTAGGATTAAGAAAAGCTTAAATACATGTAAAAAAGATGGAAGCATCACCACACTTCAGACTAGAACCGTCTGCCGAACAGGCAGTCAGGACTGAAGCTCCCATAGCACAACTTATTAACATTGTCCGCAAACGTTCTTCCGCCAGGGAGAGCGCTTTAAGGTACGATCAGCTGCATGGCAGTGTCCCAGTACCCGGCTGCGAAGGAGAAACCCCTTGGACATTAAATATACCCCACGAATTAGACAGTCCAAGTATTCATCTTATTGTTCCTGGTTTTGGTGGCTTTAAACGCTCGTCGCGCGATTTACGTAATACGTTGAGCGCTCAAGAAAAATTTGCCAGTCTTAGCTTTGACCCGGTACGAAAAAGTGGTGAGAGTGATTTATGGGACTCTCAGAAAGCCCACAAAGACACGATCCCCGCCATACTGGCTGATCTAGCCAGCAATCGAGAGCTTCGGAACACCGCCAAGGGTGGTGGGTTAGATATGAGCAAAGTTGTCTTAGTCCCACACTCCATGGGTGGTATATCAGCAGTAGAGCACGCAGTCCGTAAACCCTCCGAAGTATCCCACATGGTACTTATGGCTATAGTAGGGCTTGAGGGAAAGGTTGGCCTCGGCTATGGCCCGCGCTTGGTAAACTCCGGGCGACGCGAGATTATGCCTGCGATCAGCCGGGGTTCATTTGGCGGCTGGAGCAATGCACCGAATATGGCAAAACGGGCCTTCAAATATTATCTCGGTAATCCCAGTCGAACTATTGGCGAAGTGGCTAGCCTCTTCGAAGTCGATTTGCGCCCCCAGGTGGCGGCTATTGGAGCTCTCGGTATCGGTTTAGCGATGTATCACTTTGAACGCGACGAACTAGTTGACTCTGAGCGATCAATCAATCGCTCAGGTGATTTGGTTGATCATACTGAAATCGCACTCGGCCTTGACCATCTCGCTCCACAGACTCATCCCTGGCGAGTAGCAGCCGATGTCGGACGCATTTCCCGCCATCTTGCTGCCTTACACTTCAGAGAGACAACATTAAGCAAAGCGGCTTAGAGTTTTTTCTTGATGTCGTCAATCAAGTCGCGGAGCTCGGCGGCCTGTTCGAACTGGAGGTTGGCGGCGGCCAGGTCCATCTGGGAAGTGAGGTCCTTTATGAGCGAACCGTACTCATCTTTCGGAATCTTTTTGAGGTCCAACTGGGCACGTTTGGCTGATTCGGGCATTTCGGGACGCATGCCCTTTTCGACGGCGCGCTTAATACCAGTTGGGGTAATATTATGCTCTTTATTGTAGGCTTCCTGGATTTTGTGACGGCGGGTGGTTTCGTCCATGGTGCGCTGCATACTTTTGGTGATGTGATCGGCGTACATGATCACCCGGCCTTTTTCGTGGCGGGCGGCGCGGCCGACTGTTTGGATCAGGGCCTGCTCCGAGCGCAAAAAGCCTTCTTTGTCGGCATCGAGAATAGCTACTAAGGACACTTCGGGCAAATCCAGCCCTTCACGTAGCAGGTTAATACCCACTAAGACATCATAAACACCG
>JBBPZG010000165.1:0-4886 GCA_038199095.1 Saccharimonadales bacterium (SeqCode) | reverse complement strand
TTCTTGGACTGCGGCACTACGCAGACTTTTATAATAATATTTGATCATGATTATTTCTTCTCTAATTTTGGTGCGGGCTCGTGACCAGTTACGGCCCTGCAGGGTATTCTATGCCTATTATACACAAAGGCCGAGCTTTTACGGGCCCGGCTTTATGGTATATCGTGCGCGCCCACCCGGCGGCGGGCAATAGATTTTGTTTATCTGTTTGTTTTACGCGCCGCTAGCTGCGCACGAGCTTTCTTAAGCATAATCAATTTGGCAGCTTTGTCAAGGATCTTGGACGATAAACTGCTGGTTATCGCTGAGTGTGGCGATAAGTTTGTAATGCATGCAGGCATTGGTTGCAGCATCACAAACTTTTCTTGCATCAGCGCCTTTGGGTTGGTAGGCAAAAGCGCCGGCTTTTGCCATCGTGCCCAGCGCAAGATTCAATGCCAGCGGATCGCGCAACAAACTGGGGTCCAGGCCACTAAAATGGCTGGCTACCCAGGTCTGGTCATTTAGATTAGTTAGCGAGGGGTAGGTATTGTTTTGTGCAAAATATTGCGCAAGGTAGGGATGCAGTGAGGCTAAGTTCGACCTTCTAGTAGCATCAAGAGCGCTAGCTGGCTGGTGGCTAGCCGCTTGGGACTCCACCTGCCATTGGACTTTAGCGAAATCCTGCCATGTCAACCTGGTTTGGGGCTCATTTGGCAGATCCAGCTGGTTGTAAGCGCTGTATAATGTAGAAGCGGTCGTACCATTATGTGAAATAGTTACTTGTTGCAAGCGATGGTCATTGTTACGTATATAAAACATTAAATTCGCACCTTTTAAAGCGTCGAGCGCGTTTATCGCATCCTGGACGTTGTCTAAGGTAAAGCTCTCGCTGCTAGCCGCACTCTGGTTAGCAATTTTTAAGTAGCCGACGTTTGGTTTGATAGTATACGCGGTTACTTTCGTACCATTTAACTTAGTATGGCTGATTTTTGCCGGGTCGTAACTATAGGCATGGTGGCCAATTAGAAAATCAACCAACTGGATCCTGGTACGCTCCGGAAAATTACCAAAGACAACTGGGCCGGAGGCTAGGTAGCGCGGATCTGATACCCGGGCCAGAACGGCACTAACACCGGGTGGTTGGATACCCTTGGCCCGGAGCTGGATCCAGCCGCTTTGGATAGCTGACACAACTGCCGGGCTAATGCCCGCAGGTAACTTTTTATAACTAACATAGGTATTTTGTGACGTACCATAACCATTTAGCTCAAAGTTGGCACCCGCAAGCTGCACCTTAGCTTTGGTACTTACGACGGGATTCCGAAGATCAGAAAAATCATATTGTGTTTGGACGTTTCTCGGGCCTTCTACCGCAGTTGCCTGTACTTTAGTTGTGGACATACTGGCTAGTAAAGCATCCCTAAAAATCCGGTCAGGATTATTATGCGCAGCCTGCCAGCGGATCAGGCTGAATACCGCCCCTAAAATAATAAGTACTAGACCGCTTAGGAGTATCATCCTAATGCTAGGTAAACGGCGGCTAAGTGATGCAAGTTTGGCAGGCGGAGTTTTTAAAATTGGTGCTGGTATAGGTAATGGCGTGCTAGTTGGGGTTTGAGTGGCAGAGAGCTGGGCTGGGCTGGGCTCATAAGGCCCGGCATGTATAAATGGATTCCCGTCTGACGGATACGGGGCTGCAGGAGGCGGTTGGACTGTAGCCTGCGCCTGTATTGGTGGGGTAGCAACTGGCTGGGGCGAGGGCTGCGCAGGCGGAAGAGGGTTGGGCGCAGCTTCAAAAACCGGCCGGTTATCAGAACCTGGAGGCCTGCCATACGGAGGTCCGCCACTAAGTGGCGGCCGGCGGACTGGGCCGGACATCATGCCATCTGGAGATGCACGGCGCGGCTGGAAGGCTGGTCGGCCTGGCGGCCGGTTTGAGGGTTCCCTGGGTGGCATGGTTATTTTACCGTTTATGCTTATTTAGCTCTAGTATACATGGCCTGCCAGGTTCATCCCAAGCCTGGGCTAGCTTTATGCCGGCTAAGTTGCTGCGGGTGGTTAGGCTGTTTTTTTAGCGCCGGCTGGTCTAGTAACCAGTTTGTGCTCGGCTGCCCGGGGCAGTATGTAAAAAGCTAGTATTAGGGCGAGCAGTACGGCGAAGCCACACATGACGCTCGGGATGCCGCGGCGTGTTTCCGGTCTAATAGTATTGGCAAGTGCCGTAGGTACCAAAAATACCAGATAGCCTACAATTAAGGCCCGTACCGTTTCTAGCTTTTTGCGGGCGGACTTGCCCTTAGCCTTGAGCTCGTTAGCCCATTGCACACCCAGAAAGATGCCCGTTGCCAGCCAACCGTAATAGTACAGGCCGTACAAACCGCCGGCATGGGCGCCCATTTGAAAAATAACGTAATTGCCGGTGCACTGATGACCGGTAAAAGCCGTGTGGTACGACAGGAAAAAAGCCATAAATCCGGCCATGGTAGCATAGGCGCCCATTACTGCCCGCCGCCCCGGTTTGTTCGCCAGCACATGCATGGTGTGCAATCCAAGAGGCGGCAAAGTAGTGATAGCTACAAACCCCAGTCGTGACCACTGCTGGGCAGGTGGGCCATAGCCGGTACAAACAAAATATTCTGCCAATTGGAATGTAGCTAGTCCGACAAGCATAGCCACAATCAAACGGCCTAGTACATTTAGCTTGTAACGCCACACGGTATAGACCGTTAAGCTAAACTCGGTGACAAGCGTAGCCAGCATCACTGGCGGCGAAAAACAATTAAGTTGAATGCTTTTATTCTTGCTCATATTGCAAAAATTATATCATTTTCGCTCTCCAATATCTAAGTTATGCTTATGTTTGCCAGCGTAAATTCAGCTTAGAATTTTTAAGAAATCGCTTTCGGTAAGTTGCTTGGTGCCGAGTTTGGCGGCTTTGGCTAGTTTACTAGCCCCGACATTAGCGCCGACAACGAGATAGTCGGTATCTTTACCAATGGAGCTCTGAAAGGTGCCGCCAAGGGCGCGGATGCGCTCACCGGCTTCTTCACGGCCCATGCTTTCCAAGCTGCCAGTTACCACAAAACGCTTGCCGCTCAGCTTGCCACCTACTTTTTTTACTTCCTCCGGCCAGACACCAAGTTTTTTAAACTTTCCCAGAAGTTGCTTGTTGCGCGGTTCGCTAAACCACTCCACCGTAGATTCAGCCACGACCTCGCCAATGCCTTCCACTTCTGCCAGCTCGTCGATGGTTGCTTTGGCCAGCGCTTCCAGGCTGCGGAAATGATTGGCCAGATCTATGGCAGTTTGGGCGCCGATATGGCGGATACCTAGGCCATACACAAAACGGCTAAGCGGCGGTTGCTTTTTTGCCTGGATGGCAGTCACCAGCTTATTCGCGGATACTTCGGCAAAGCGGTCAAGTCCCCTAACCTGCTCCGCGTTCAATGTGTAAATATCTGCGGGGTCGGTAACGAACTTAGCAGTGATGAGTGCTATGACATTTTTTTCGCCCAAGCCTTCAATATCTAGCGCACCTTTACTGGCAAAATGTTCAATGCGCTTCCAGGCGCGAGAAGGGCAGGCTTCGTTCGGGCAGCGCCAGACGGCATCTTCAGCTTTATACTTAATAAGTTTGGTATTACACTCCGGACAGTGCGAAGGCATGACAAACGCTTGCTCCGAGCCATCACGCAATTTGATTAGCGGCTCAACGACTTCCGGGATAACATCGCCGGCTTTATGGACAATGATAGTGTCGCCAATCCGAATGTCCTTGCGTTTTACTTCACTTTCGTTATGTAGCGTCGCCATCTGGACAGTACTGCCGGCCACTACGACTGCTTCCAACAACGCAACTGGTGTCGCTGCGCCCGTCCGCCCGATTGACACAAAGATATCCTTGACTTTGGTAGTGGCCTGCTCGGCCGCATACTTAAAGGCGACCGCCCCGCGCGGCGCTTTACCGACTACTCCCAGGCGGCGGTACTGGTCGCGGTCATTAATCTTGACTACCAAACCATCGGTATTGAATGGTAGGGTCTGGCGTTTTGTTTCCCAGATTTTGGCAAATTTCATAATTGCTTCCACGCTTGGGAGCACGGCAGCATCCCCGTTTGCCAGGAAACCCAGTGATTGTAGTGTCTGATAAGCATAGTGATTAGTCGGGATGTCGCCGACAGTATCGCGTAGCAAATCATAAGCCCGGAAGTGTAGTGGCCGGGCGGCTACTAGTTGGGGGTCGAGCTGGCGGATCGTCCCGGCCGCGGTATTCCGGGGGTTGGCGAACAAAGGTTTACCATCGGCCGCCCGCTTTTTATTCAGTTTGGCGAAGTCATCTTTGTACATAACAATTTCACCGCGGACTTCCGTGCGTCCTGTCAAAAAATTTGCATGCGCTTTGTCACTGCGCAGCCGTAAGGGTACTGATTCAATAGTCCGCACATTAGCTGTAACATCTTCGCCAACAAAACCGTTACCCCGCGTAATACCCCGGACTAAAACACCGTCCTGGTAGACTAACGCACACGCTAGACCGTCCATTTTGATGTCAGCAAAATACTCTACGGTAGCCGATTCTGGCAATAATCTGGCCACCCGCTCTTGCCAGGCCCGGACCTCTGCCTCGTCAAACACATCATTCAGGCTTAACATCCGCGAACTATGTTCAACCTGGGTAAAGCCCGGTAAAGGTGCACCCGCCACACGCTGGGTTGGCGAATCCGGTGTAATTAGTTGCGGATACTCAGCTTCCAGCTGTGACAGCTCATGCTTGAGGCTATCCGCGGCTGCTTCGCTCATAAGCGACTCATCGAGCACGTGATAATGATAACGGTAATCATTAATAAGTTCCCGCAACTTCCCAATACGTTGTGTCGCTTGATTCTTACTCATTAGAGCATCCT
>JBBPZG010000164.1:0-3164 GCA_038199095.1 Saccharimonadales bacterium (SeqCode) | reverse complement strand
TTACGGTGACGAGCAGTTCAGCTTTTGTGGCCGAAAAGGGCCAGTTTCTGGCCAGAAGGTTGTTTTGAAATGGGTTCAATAAAAGGAGGAAGCAATGGAATTACCACTCATTATCGCCGGATTTCTGGCAATAGCTGCCGGCATAGCATATTGCTATAAGCAAGCGCAAGAAATAGGGTTTGCGGTTCCAGAGCGGAATCCCCAGCCAAATGCAACATAACAGAGATAGACTCACTTGCTTCTAAACTTATTAAGCAGTACGTAAATTTCTTTGTATCCCGTTATGGGTTTCGAATCACGCAAGAGCCGTCCACTGGTGTGAGTTATAATTCGGCTTTAGCTTAAAGATTCTGAACCGGTCTTGGAGTTTAGGACTCCTCCCCGAAGCAGTAACGAGATTTCTCACTGACGTTCGAGGTCATGGGGTGTGGGGCTTTGCGGCAAGTGAACATTAAACATGAGATTTATGATTTAGTAATATAGTATATTAATAAGCAATAATGTATGCTTATAGTTGACATAGTTGTTATGTCGTTGTATATTATTTCCATGCAGCCCTCACGTCAGAAACCCTTACCTAAAAAGGATAATGCGCAGTTATCTATGCTCAGCTTAGAGGCTAAACCACAAAATATTAATGACGTAATACCGGCTACCAAAAAACCCATACCCCGAGCCATTATGTACTCGCAGCTATCCGCATCAACTATGCGCGGCTATGGCCGAATTAGCCGGCGGAGTAATAACAGTAGCAATGAGCGTCAGCAGCAAGCTTCTACCACACCCAGCAGTACTAACGCAGGCGGTTTTGCTGACGACATAAGCTTTGACCTATTCCATGACGACCAGCCTAAGGCTCAGCAAATCCATAAAACCACGCTGCCTCAAACTAATCAAAAATTTAAGCGCTCCACTGATCACATCAGACAGCAATTTTCCAGCCCAAATTGGGCATTACCGAAACCAAACAAAAAGTTATTCCTAATACTAGGGGCTAGTATTATCATATTGGCCGGACTGTATGCCGGGGGCCGGTATATAAGTAGCAACCGGGCTAAAGCGCGGCAAGCCAGCCAGGCCCAGGCCGACTGGAAGCGGGCCGATGCCCAGTGGCAGTGCACATTAAAGCAATATGAATTGCGCCAGCACACGGGTGTGAGCGCAGTTCAAAATAATAAGGAGACATCATGCGTAAAGTAAAAACAGTAATTATTAGCGGTGTAGTAGTGCTCGTTGCAGCCGCTACAATCGGCATTCACCAAGTACAGCAAGCCCACAATAGAAGTGTTGTCTTACGCGACGCATCTACCAGCGCAGCTCATCAAAAAGCCCTCGCTGACTGGGAAATGAAGGTTCAAAAGTGGAATGCCGACAAAGCACGGCAAGCCCAAGTAACCCAAGCTACTGACCAATCAGACTTACAACAGCAGGGCGTTGATACACTGCCCAATACTGGTCCCGGAAGCGTCTTCGTGGTATTTGTGGTAGCTAGTGCACTCGGCAGTGCAGGTCATTTCTTCCTAAGTTCTAATCGGGCCAAGCGCGTTCACGCTTAAACATTGCCTGCTTAAGTTCAGTGATTTACAGCTGGGCATATTAGGTTTATTTGCATGAAAAACATTACCAGCAAGTTGCTCTTGTTACTATTTTTGATCGGTTATATGGTCACGATCAGTACAGCTACAGCCGGTACTAATGAGGTGGCTGCTTTAACACACTACCAGCAGCTATTTAGCACTATGCCAAGTGTCGCCATTAGCGGCGAGCCAGTCCGCCTGACGATAGCCCGGATCGGACTGGATTTACCCGTTGTAGACGGGGTCTATAGCCCGCAAACCCACACTTGGAGCCTGGGACGGACGACTGCCCAGTACGCAGTAACTACACCCTTGCCCAACGACCTGACTGGGAATACCTTTATTTACGGCCACAACAACGCCCACGTGTTTGGAAAGCTCCTAGCCATCCAACCTGGTGACGAGCTGGTGCTTAGCATGGCCGACGGCAAACGATTTCATTACCTCTACCGGACTAGCTTTGATGTCAGTCCATTAAACGTAGAGGCAATCAAATACGAAGGCGCGCCGGTATTGACTATTCAAACTTGTGTCGGACAGCTTTTTGAGCAACGGCGGATGTTCCGCTTTGACTTCCAGTACGCCGAAGCATAAAAAGTATGAATACAACTTTATTTACAGTTATGTGATTATGTGATAATCTAAATATATAGAGGCCTGCCTAGTATGATTGTATATAAAATTGACGAACAGCCGAATTCAACTACGAACGCCCAGCTTTACGATATGCTTGGCGTGCTCAAAGAGGTGTCTACGACCTATGAGATTTTGCTTGCTACCCTAGATGCACAGACCGCTACTCTCAGCTCACCCAGTATAAATAACTTTCGGGCCGAATTGCGCTCTAGGGTAAACAACAGCATTAAAACCTCCCGCACGATTGCCGATCATACCGAAAAACTGGCGCTGATTAGCGAGCAAGCCACCAAACACTTGAAAGCTATTGAAGAACGCTTTAACGCCGCATTGGAAAAACACATAACTACGGCCGACTAAGGTGTTATACCAACAACTTCGGAAGGTAAATGAGCTTGACGCCGAAATTACGACGCTACACGGCCGTCTGCAATCACTCTATGACGAGCGCTCACACATACTTAGGAGTGCTGTGCCGGCCGTGTCCGCAACCACACAGATAAAATTATTAGAGCCCACCGCAATCTACGCTGCGCTTGCAGCTAGCTGGTTAAAGCACCGGGTCGATTTGCCAGCGTATAAACAATTAGAGCCAAAGTTAATAAAGGCTTGCCAAGTGGTGGCTGCCATAGAACGTGAAAATCCAAAATATGCCGGCAAGGGCACGATTGTAGCCGTACCACCTTATAAAATCATGAAACAACTCGTGGGTAGCACACGGGGTTCAAAAGACCAATTTGGTTTTACGCCAGCCGTCCGTTTCGAAGCCTATAAAAAAATAAAGCAGTGGTCAGTGGCCATTATGCTGCATCCGCACTGCGGCGTTGCTGCTGCCGAAGCGATTGCTTCGTCCTCCCGGTCTAACACGTTAAGCTACGCCGGATATGACTGCCAGGGTATGGGAGTCATGGAGCTACTGGCTGCCGAACACCAAGGCTTAGAGATTGTTAT
>JBBPZG010000163.1:0-8591 GCA_038199095.1 Saccharimonadales bacterium (SeqCode) | reverse complement strand
TCGTGATTTAAAGCGCATCAAAATGATTGAGCAGTACGCTGCTAAGCGTGCCGAACTTAAGGAGTTAGGTGACCAGGAAGGCCTAGCCAAGCTCCCCCGTAACTCATCACCTACCCGTCGCACCAACCGCTGTATCGAAACAGGTCGCCCTAGAGGCTATATGCGCCAGTTTGGTTTGAGCCGTATTACCTTTCGCGAGCATGCTAGTAAGGGTGAAGTGCCCGGTGTAACGAAGTCGAGCTGGTAGGAGAAGCATATATGAGTACAACTACAACCGATCCAATCTCCGATATGCTAACCCGTATTCGCAACGCCATAGCAGTACGCAAAAGCGAAGTCAGCCTACCACATTCCAAAATCAAAGAATCTGTCGCTCGTCTGCTGCAAGAAAGTAAGTTCATCGATGCTGTATCGGTGAATGATGCACCTGTCGGTAAAACCCTGACGGTTAAAATCAATGATGATAATGATAATGCCCGCATCACAGAAATCGTCCGCCTGAGTAAGCCTGGTCGCCGCTTTTATGTCAATGCCCAAGAGATCCCCGTCGTCAAACGTGGTCGGGGGCTTGTAATTATTTCTACCAGTAAAGGTCTGATGACTGGTGACCGCGCCAAGCTTGAGCGCATCGGCGGCGAATTAATTTGCAGGGTATATTAAATAGATGAGCGTTTCAAACTCTGGTCTTCCAATTGCAAACAGTGCAGCCATGAATATGCATAATGGGTTTGTTGTTGTATTGATAATTGTTTTAGTAGTGTTCTCGCTATATGAAATGTTTTGCTGGGCGATGGGGCTTGTGGGAGGATTTGCCTGGTTGCATAAAGCGCTATTTCGCAATAAGAAAGGAAGATTATGAGCCGAGTAGGAAAACTGCCGATCGCCATTCCGAGCGGTGTGACAATCACTATCGACCCATCCGAAATTACCGTTGCTGGTGGCAAAGGAACGCTTAAGCAGTTCACCATGCCCGATATCACGGTAGCGCAAGAGGACGGACAGCTATTAGTAAGCCGGACTAGTGACGAACCGAAAATCCGCGCGAAGCATGGTTTGATGCGTGCCTTATTGAATAATATGGTTGGTGGCGTCAGCCAGGGTTATAGCAAGAAGTTAGAAATCAATGGTGTAGGTTACCGTGTAGCCCTGCAAGGGGCGGACCTTAAGTTAAACCTTGGTTTTTCTCACGATGTTATTTATAAAATGCCGACAGGTGTCGCTGCTGTAGTTGAGCAGAATACCATTACGGTTAGCGGGATTGATAAGCAGCAGGTAGGTCAGGCAGCTGCCGAAATCCGCGCCTTAAAGAAGCCTGAACCGTACAAGGGTAAAGGTATTAAGTACGAAGGCGAGCGCATTGTCCGTAAAAGCGGCAAGAGCGGTAAGGATAAATAACCATGAATAAACTAGCACATAAATTACATAACCGCCGTCAGCGGAAAGGCCGCATCCGCTCAGTCATAAGCGGCACGGCAGACCGCCCACGCTTGAGTGTCTACGTAAGCAATACACATGTTGTTGCCCAACTTATCGATGACACTTCACACCGGACACTTGCCCATATTTCTACAGTTGGCCAAAAGTCCGTCACCGGTACTATGACCGAGAAAGCTGCCTGGGTGGGTACCGAAATAGCCGGGCAGGCTAAAACAGCTAAGATAAAGACAGTGGTCTTCGACCGGGGCGGCAAATTATATCATGGACGCATTGCAGCTCTGGCTGACGCTGCCCGTAAAGCAGGATTGGAGTTCTAATTATGGCCGATACGAAACCCCAGGAACGGCGCAACCGTCGCCCCGAAATACAGCCCGAAGAAAAGCAGTTCGATGAGCGCACACTGCACATCGACCGCGTGGCCCGCGTGGTAAAAGGCGGCCGTCGTTTCCGTTTCCGTGCCCTCGTGGTCGTCGGCGACCGTAAGCGCAAGGTTGGCATTGGCAGCGCTAAGGGCGCCGATGTCACTGCAGCAGTCTCTAAAGCTACGGAGGTAGCTAAGAAGCACTTTGTAGAGGTTTCGCTTTATAAAGGGACGTTACCGCACGAAACCGAAGCTAAAATAAGCGGTGCACACATTTTGCTTAAGCCAGCCAGCGCCGGTACCGGCCTGATTGCGGGTGGCGTTGTCCGTACGGTCTTAGAAGTAGCCGGCGTAAAAAATGCCCTAAGCAAATCGCTTGGATCTACCAACAAGACTAACACTGCCTATGCGACAATTGCCGCACTAAATAGCTTGGTGCCAGCTAGTGAATGGGTTACAACTGCCAGTAAGCCAAAAAAACCACACCTAAAGCAGAAAATGTAGAGGCTTAAATATGAAATATCATGAACTACAAACAACAAAGCCTAAAGCATCTAAAAGAGTAGGCCGGGGTATCTCAGCCGGGCGCGGTAAGACTGCCGGCCGTGGCACTAAAGGGCAAGGCGCCCGCACAGGTTCAAAGGCTAAACCTGGCTTTGCTGGTGGCACCAATCCACTTATGCAGCAGCTTCCCAAGTTACCTGGTTTCCGCAGCCACCATACTCCGGCCGAGACCGTTTACACAGGCCAGTTAGAACAATTTGCTAATAAAACCGTGGATGCTACATTGTTGGCTGAAGCTGGATTGCTTAGTAACGCTTACGTCAAAGCCAAGTTGATAGTAAAGGGCGAACTGACCAAAAAAGTACAAGTCAAGTTGCCACTAGCCAGTGCTAGCGCCATTGCAGCAGTAGAAGCAGCCGGCGGCAGTTTCGCAAAAACCAGCCGCCTGAGCCGCGCAAAAACCAGCACTAAATCTGGAGAATAATTAGCAACCGCGTTGTCATGTATACTGTAGGCAACGCTGAAAATATGGACGAGGGCGAATACCAGATATGAATTGGAAGATAATTGGCCGGTCACTGACCCATAAGGATATGCGCGGGCGTATCCTGGCGGTGCTTGGCATCATGTTGGTGTTCCGCATATTGGCGCACATTCCCGTCCCGCTGAGTGATCCTCAAACGTTGCACCAAGTCCTCCAAAACCTGTTTAACTCCAATAACACCCCACAATTGCTTAGCTTTATCAACGTCTTATCCGGGGGTGCTCTGGCGAACTTCTCTATTATGATTGCCGGCCTTGGACCATACATTAATGCTTCCATTATTATGCAGCTGCTAACCAAGGCCATACCCCAGCTAGAAGCCTTACACAAAGAGGGCGAGTTTGGCCAGAAGAAGATAAACCAGTACACCCGTATGCTGACGCTTCCACTGGCTATTATCCAGTCGATAGGATCAATTTATCTTATCCGCCAGGCCGCCCAGAGTATCGGAGGTATTGGTGATATTACAGCCCATAGCTCGCCGGCCCAATGGATTTTGATGGTGTCAGCCTTAACGGGTGGTTCGATGCTGCTAATGTGGCTCGGTGAGTTAGTCACCGAGCAGAGTGTGGGTAATGGTATATCATTGATTATCACAGTGGGTATTGTCAGCCGCCTGCCTTCAAGTATCTCGAGCATCGTGGGCTCAGTTCTAGATAAGAAAAAACACTGGCAGCTCTTTGGCCATACCTTGCCTATCAATAAGTCCGCGCTTATATACGGAGTGGTTATTGCACTCTCCGTACTGATTGTGACCTACCTTGTGGTTATGCTTAATGAAGCGTCACGGAATCTAACCGTTAACTACGCTAAGCGGGTACAAGGCAACCGTACGTACGGCGGAATAACTACGCTTTTGCCGGTAAAGCTTATTACCGCTGGCGTAGTACCGATTATCTTTGCCGTGGCGTTTTTGAGCGTGCCAAGCTTTGTAGGCCAACTGCTTAGTAGTAACCACAGTACTAGTTTAGCCCATATAGGCACCAAGCTCGTTACGCTATTCCAAACCCCTTCATCTACTACATTCGCGACCCAAGGCCTCAAGGCTTACATATATCCGGTAACCTATTTCCTGCTGGTGTTTGTCTTCACCTTTTTCTATACCAGCATTACCTTTAACTCTAAAGAAATCGCCGAAAACTTGCATAAACAGGGCGGCTTTATAGAAGGTGTGCGAGGTGGCGAACAAACCGAAAAGTACTTAAGCAAAATTGTTAACCGTCTAACATTTTTTGGGGCCCTCAGTCTGGGCTTATTAGCGATCCTGCCGATTATTGCCCAGGTTTTTGTCAGCAGCACCAGCATCACTATTGGTGGTACCAGCATACTCATCCTAGTATCGGTAGCTTTGCAGACGCTGCGCGCCGTCGAATCGCGGGCGCTCATGGTGACGTACGACCAATATACTCAGCCAGACTTCTTTTATGATGCCGAAACACCTGTTGAAGCAGCCGGTGGCGCTGGCCGGCTACGCTTTTTGCCGCGGCGGCTTCGGCGGCGAAAAGGTTCACGTCCTTAAGGCTTGTATACCGCATGATCAGAGTGCTCTTGGTTGCCAGCACTTTTACTGGCATACTGGCATAAATCACTTTACAAACAGATGTGAGTACTGCTATAATTAGTTCTTGTTATATTTATGGCAGCCAATAAAGAGGTAATCGAGTTAACGGGAACGATTATTGAGACCCTTCCAGGGACTCAATTTCGCGTAGAACTCGAGAACGGCCATCAAATTATAGCTCACGTCGCCGGTAAAATGCGCAAGCACTTTATCAGGATAGTCCCAGGCGATAGCGTTACGGTCGAGTTGACCCCTTACGATCTTACGAAGGGCAGAATCACCTACCGCAAGGGTTGAACTATACATCACCCTGTTAATAATATTAAGCAGTGAGTCACTCTCCTGAAAGGAGCCTGATCCGCATGAAAGTGCGTGCTAGCGTCAAGAAAATCAGCCCAGACGATAAAATCGTCCGCCGTAAAGGCCGGCTGTATGTTATCAACAAGCTAAAGCCCAAGCATAAGCAGAGGCAAGGCTGAGTCATGACTTCGTCATTCCAACTATCTATGAGCAAATTGCGAATTCCAATGCATGACCAATTAGCAAGTAGCCATGATGCCGCAGCCCATTGTCAATTGCTAATCGCTAATGCATTGTCAATTGCTAATCGTACATTGAAAATTACAGTCCGGAGGGACACCTAATGGCTAGAATATCTGGTGTAACCATACCTGCAGACAAGCAAATCTGGGTCTCGCTTACCTATGTATACGGGATTGGCGAAAAGAGTTCCCGCGACATTCTGTCTCAAGCTAATGTCGAGATTACCGCCCGCGTGAAGAATCTGACTGATGCAGAAATTGCCCGTATCCAGGACGTAATCAATGCCGATTTCCTCGTGGAGGGTGAATTACAACGTACGGTAAGCGGCAACATTAAGCGGCTAAAGGATATAAAAGCTTACCGGGGTATCCGCCATTCAGCTAATTTACCCTCGCGCGGCCAGCGTACGAAGACCAATGCCCGCACCCGCCGCGGTAAGAAAACGACGGTCGGCGGCACAGCTAAAAAAGTAGCCTCTAAGACATGATGATGTTTCGTTCCACTCCACATCAGTCGAATAGTCCTATTGTCTTATTGTCCCATAGTCACTTGGCTTCTGGACGATCCGACTATCCAACGATTCGACTTGCAATGGCGACTGAAGGGAGCAAGTAATGGCAGAAGCAACAACCACTACACCCACTACAGCTCCTAAGCGAAAAAAGGCTAAAAGGAATGTTCCAAGTGGGCAAGTACACGTGTACGCAACCTTTAATAATACGATAATCACTTTTACCGACAGCAGCGGGAACGTGCTAACAAATTCCAGTGCCGGGGCTTGCGGTTTCCGGGGCTCCAAGAAGGGTACAGCCTACGCTGCCCAGGTTGCCGCCGAGCGTGCCGCCCAGGCAGCAAAACAGCAGTATGGTTTTGCCAGGGCTGAGGTATTTATCAAAGGTATAGGCCTCGGCCGGGATGCCGCCGTCCGTGTTTTAAACGGTCTGGACGTACAGGTAGAATCAATCAAAGACGTAACGGGCGTACCGCATGGCGGCGTGCGTCCTAAGAAGGCGAGGAGGATCTAGTCATGGCTACGTCACTCCAATTAACAAGTAGCAATTATCAATTCTCAATGATGGCTAGCCCTGGTGCAATATTTAATATCTCAAAAGCCAACGGCTTTTGTCCGCAATGGCAAATTGGTAATTGCAAATTGGTAATTGCAGCCCGGAGGGATGCCTAATGGCCCGGGACCGCCAATCGATCGTCAAGATGAGCCGCCGCGAAGGCTATGCCCTGCATCCTAAAGCCCATAAAGCCTTAGTCAAACGTTCCACAATGCCCGGCCAGGGTGGTGGTGGTCGCGGCGGCCGTCCCAGCAAAGCCAGTCAATATTCATTGCAGTTGCGCGAGAAGCAAAAGGTTAAGCGTTTGTATGGGTTACTTGAAAAACAGTTTAGTAATCTTATGAAAGAAGCTAACCGCCGTCAGGGCCAGTCTGGCCAGGTGCTTTTGCAACTACTCGAGCAGCGCGCTGACAATACTGTTTACAGGGCAGGTTTCGCCCCAAGCCGGCGGGCAGCCCGCCAGCTTGTGACCCATGGCCACTTTTTGCTTAATGATACCCGGGTTGATATTCCCTCAATCCGCCTAGCACCTGGCGATACTTTAACCATACGGCCACACAGCCAGGGCACTGAGTACTTCAAAAAACTTGACGATGTCAGCCCCGCGCCAAGTGATACGCCAGGCTGGCTGAAGGTTAACCGTAAGAAGGTCGAAGTTTCAGTAACTGGCCTACCATCCCGCGATGATGCCGAACCCGATATAAATGAGCAGTTAATTGTTGAGTACTACTCGCGCTAAAGAAGGAGCCCAAGCACATGTCAAATATTATTCACACCCCCGGACTCATCAAAGTTGATGAGCACAGTGCTACCAGCGCAACCTTTGCAGTCGAGCCACTGCATAATGGTTATGGGATGACACTTGGTAACAGCCTACGCCGGGTGCTATTGTCGAGTATTTCTGGTGCATCTATCACTGCTTTTAAAATCGAAGGCGCTACCCACGAATTTACCGCTGTGCCGGGGGTCAAAGAAGATGTCGTTGACATTATGCTCAACCTTAAAGGTGTGCGGTTCCGTGTATACGGTGGTGAGACCCAAACCCTGCGTATTGTAAAGCAGGGCGCCGGCAAAATTACCGCTAAAGACATTCAAACGAATGCTGATGTAGAAATCGTTAACCCTGAACATGTTATTGCTACCATGGATGATACTAAAGCCAAGTTTGTGGTTGACCTGACGGTTGAAGTTGGCCGTGGCTACCGGACGGTAGAAGAGGGTGCGAACAAGAAAGCTAGCGATATGGTGGCTCTCGATGCTATCTTCAGCCCAGTGCTGCGCGTGCGGTACAAAGTAGAAAACACCCGTGTCGGCCAGGCAACTGACCTTGATAAGTTATTGCTAACAATCGATACCGATGGCTCAATCACGCCCCAAGATGCCTTCGAAGAAGCCGCCGCCGTACTCGTCAACCAGTACACCGCCCTAGCCGGTAAAACCCGCGTAGCTACCGTAGAAGCACATCCTGGCAGTGATGCTGCCCAGGACAATGATTTTGGCGGTGATATGCTGGGTGATGAACCGACAGCTTTAAATACTTCTATCGAAGATTTAAACCTTTCAGCCCGTACTACAAACGCCCTTATCAACAACGACATACGCACCATCCGTGATCTGTTTGCACTAAACGATGCCGAGCTGCGTGATCTCAAAGGCTTTGGCAGCAAAGCTTTAGACGAAGTTAAAGAAAAATTAGCGGAGCTGGAGCTTTAACCATGTTCCGTTTCTCTTCACATCAGTCGAATAGTCTTATCGTCCCCTCGTCATATAGTCACTTGGCTTCTGGACGATACGACTATGAGACGATCCGACGGCAACCGGAGGTTGTATATGCATAGGCACGGATACCAAGGCCGTAAACTGAACCGCGAGCGTGACCAACGCCGCGCGCTCATTAAAGGCCTGGCAGACTCACTTGTTAAGTATGAGTCAATTGAAACGACGCTGCCTAAAGCCAAAGAGATCGTGCCTTACGTCGAGAAGCTTATAACCAAAGCCAAGAAAGGTGACCTGCATAATCGCCGCCAGGTACTGAGTGGCCTTCAGACGATTGCCAGCGCCCATAAACTTGTCGATGAGATTGCTCCTAAGCTAAAAGGCCGCGTTAGCGGTCATTTACGAGTTGAGAAAACACGACTGCGCCGGGGCGACAACGCCCAACTGGCCCGGGTAAGCTTTGTTGACGACCTAAAGGAAGCTCCCGTAGCGAAAGCTGTAGAAGCTGCACCTGTACCCAAGGCAACTAAGCCACCAGCTAAACCTGTCAAGGAGGCTAAATGATGAAGACCTATAGCGCTAAACCCACTGATGTCACCCGGCGATGGTATGTCATTGATGCTTCCCAAGCCCCCCTCGGCCGAGTAGCTACCCAAATTGCCCAGCTACTAACCGGCAAAGAAAAGCCACAATTTACCAAACATATTGATGTCGGTGACTTTGTCATAGTCATTAATGCCGCAAACACGGTTGCCACCGGCAAAAAGCTACAGCAAAAAATGTACTACCGTCACAGCAGTTACCCGGGCGGTCTCAAAGAAACCAGCCTAGCCGAAAAGCTCGAGAAAGATCCGGGCT
>JBBPZG010000162.1:0-2477 GCA_038199095.1 Saccharimonadales bacterium (SeqCode) | reverse complement strand
TAACGGTTCAACACCCTACAATGCCTTCATTTTAATAATGGGGCTATAAACTGGACTTTGTTATTTACTAACATTCCTTATTTAGGCAGTCTCTTTAAATAAATTTCTCCGGCGCCGTATGCTATTACGGAATTCAAAGGCATCAGCCGATAGTGCCGGACAAGTATTCTCAGCCTCTAAACAGTGTGAAACAAAATCCTGGTCTTGGTCCTGGCATAATCTACCTAATTCCCGCACCAGCCTTTCAACAACTTCTATTTCTGCCTCATGCTGAACAGTGCTATAACTGTTGAGAACAAGGTAGTACAGATCTTCAGCGAGACTCACAGGATAGGCCGCATCCTTGAAGCTGTCACCGAGACCTAAAATGTAGCGCTCATCTGTCTCAAGCTGTATGCCGGATTCATTTGTATGCATAGTAGATATTGTAACAAAAAAGGCCGACGAGAGGGGGTGGGCACCGCTCGTCGGCCTGTCTCAGAGGACAACCTAGGTTGTCCCCAAAACCCTTCAACCCACCCCAGCGAAGCATCGGTGACTATAATCAAATGACACGCGCTTCCACCATTGGCAGAACCGTTTAGGCTCGCTTTGAATCGGGGACCCTGGGATAGGACTTACGCCCTATCGAGGAATCTAGTTAAAGGGGTTAGTATGCTTTAGAGCGCTCCTGGGCGGACCATAGAGCCAAGAGAAAGTGGAGGGTAACAACTTTGTTCATGGCACGCTCTAAAACAATCTAACAAATATTTCTAGCAATAAAGCTAGAAACGTTAGAATAAGGGTAAAAGGTACAAGAATCCCACGTATGGGACTCACGATTTGCTATTTTAGCAAATGCATGGCATATTGTCAATACTTTAAAACATTTCTTACATAAATCAACATGCTCACGCTTAGATGACGGGTTTATTAAAATACCCTGGACTCATTAACAATTCATTATATTAATTGGCAAGTTTCCCCTCACTGCTTAGAATAAATATCAATTAAGTCGTTGGTGCAATGAAAATTCAAAAATATACCTACCAGTCTGATAAGTTCCCGGCCGCCCTTAAAGCAATCGGTAATCCGCCAAAAATCCTCTACCATGCCGGAGCGGACTTGTCTGAACTGTTACAGCGTCCACGGGTAGCCATAGTAGGCAGCCGTAACATAACGCCTTATGGTAGGCGCGTCACGTTAGAATTAGCTGGGAAGCTAGCAGAGCAGGGGATCGTGATCATTAGTGGCCTGGCTTTGGGCGTTGACGGTCTGGCCCATCAAGCAGCCCTGCAAGCCGGGGGCCTAACAATTGCTGTGCTACCAGCTCCCTTAGAGGCCATCGCACCATCAACCCACCAGGCCCTGGCACAAGAAATAGTAGCAAACGGTGGCGCGCTCATAAGTGAGTATCCCGAAGGCGATTTTCCGGCTAAGCAGAATTTTATTGCCCGTAACCGGCTGGTGTCAGGTCTGGCACAAGCTTTACTGATTACCGAGGCTGCCGAAAAGAGCGGCAGTCTGCATACCGCCCGCTTTGCTTTAGAACAAGGCAAAGATGTGTTAGCAGTGCCCGGCAACATTACAAGCCCTTTATCAGTCGGCACAAATAACCTTATTAAATCAGGTGCCACACCAGTCACTTCCTACCTTGATGTACTGCATAGCTTAGGTCTGCAAGACCATCAGATGAGTGCCAAGGAGGTCCGAGGGCGTAATGCCCACGAGCAGTTGGTACTTGACCTGCTACTGCGCGGCGTAACTGACGGCGAAAAACTATTACAAGAGAGTGATCTTACAGTAGTTGCTTTTAATCAGGTCCTGACCATGTTGGAACTAGGTGGTAAAATCCGCGCACTTGGCGCCAACCAGTGGACTATATTTTGAGAAAACCTATCACTTTAGCACAGGCTGGGATGACAGAAAGTATATGTAATGCTAGACTCAAGCCATGAAGCTTATGATTTTCTTAGGCGTGACGATTGGTGGCACGCTTGGCGGATGGCTAGGCGCAGTATTATTTGACCATGGCAACTGGTTAGGTGGCTGGAGTATCTTATTGAGTACCCTCGGTTCTTTAGCGGGCATCTGGGTAGGTTACAAAGCTGGCCAGTCATTGGCACTATAGAGATTAAAGCTCTGTCATAGATCGTATGTGCTCACGTAAAGCCTGGCAATCATTTTGTATAGCCGTCCCACCCATAGGTTCTATTCTATGGTCCATTGAGTCATACGCATCAACGATCTCAATAAGCTGCGTGCGAAATTCTTGCCCTAAAGCCTGTGAGTCCTTAAGGGCGCCCTTATCATAAGCAAGGCAAGGCTGGCCGTCCGATAGGCGCAGCGGTACATCCATTAATTAAACGTTCGGCAGTATTTCTTCTTAATACTTTTTCCATCTTACTCCTCCCAAAACAAACTAATCTTAACAACTGTAATAGAGATAATTATAAACTATGCTTTTTCTTTATCAATTATGTCAGTACCATATTCAT
>JBBPZG010000161.1:0-8846 GCA_038199095.1 Saccharimonadales bacterium (SeqCode) | reverse complement strand
TATCTGTTGTAGCGAAACTTTAGCAGCTGCCTTGATTTCTCATCTGTTTTATCGGCTTTCAGTCGTAGCCGTAGCTACGAACTGAAAACGAAAAACAGATGAGAAGTGGCAGACCTGAAGTTTTTAGCTGACAGATAGATGGGGATTAGCTCTAATAAGCCGGAGGCAGGCTCTGGCGCCACCAACCAGCAGCTTAACCCTTAAAACCTGTTCATAATCTTTTTCCCGCGCCTGTTTCCAACCCTGACGTCTGAAAACCTGCCTCCAGCTCGTCAGTGTACCGTTCAGGTACTCTTCCTCCCTGGAAACAAGTTTTCACCTCACCAGGCTGCATAAACAGTGACCGGGAAAAGATTATGAACAGGTTCTTACTATCACTACAAATATGCTTTCTTCCAGAAACTATTGCCTGGCACTCACCAGTTTGGCTTTCGCTACAAGAGGGAATATAGGCCATGGGTTCTGTTCAACTGAGGCCGGCAATGGTACTATAGCAACACCGATGTCTGATAGAGTTGCCATTAATTACCTTCATGCCTTTCTGGACCGCCACCCTACGCGTACTTTTAAGAAAGGTGAGATTATTATCTTTCAGGGAGAGGCGCCACGAAGTGCCTTTATCGTCAAAAGCGGTATTGTTAAAGCCTATAATCTAAGTGTGAGCGGTGATGAAAAACCCGTTGCATTTTACTCAGCCGATGCTGTTTTCCCCGATGCCTGGGTATATGGCCGTATGTCTAGTGCCATTTATTATTATGAAGCCTTTACCGCAGAAGTTTGCTTGTATACCGTAGAGCGTGAGGAGCTAACTAGTTTTATAAAGGGCCGGCCCGAGCTACTGTACCAAGAACTTGAGCGATACCTGACCAGCCAGCTAGCTATGTCGATGCGTCTCAATGCCCTTCAGCATTCGCGGGCAAGCGACAAGCTTTTATACACCCTACACTACTTGTCCTTGAGTCACGGTAAGCCTCTAGGTGACCAAAAGGTTGAAATTACGCTTGACCTGACTCACCAGGACTTTGCCAACTTAACTGGACTGACCCGGGAAACAGCGGCAACAGAACTTAATAAATTGAAACGTAGCCGGGTAATAAGTTACGGTAAAAATACTCCCTACCGCTTAGACCTGGGTAGACTAATGCAACTACTCAACGATCAGTATATAGCTGACTTACCGACTATACTGTAGCTTCAACTGGGCCATTAGCTTGGAGTGTGTCGTTGATGACACGGGCTAAGTTATGTGGAGCAGTCCATGATTTGATGATGCAGCGATGCGCGCCGAGTTTGTAAGCTTCATTAACTTCTGGGGAATTTTCCATATTGGTAAAGATCAGTACCTTGACATCGGCATGAGACTTGGCAAGATCGTAATGTTGCAAAAATTCCAAGCCCCCCATAATTGGCATGAGCAAGTCAAGCAGAATCAATTCCGGGGCAAACTCCTTAACTTTATCGAGGGCTTCTTTCCCATCATACGCTTCAACTACTTCATGACCCTCGTTCTTAAGGATAATTGTGTAAGCATTATTCAGGTCACGGTCATCTTCTACGATCAGTATTCGTGCCACCGTTAACTTCCTTTTTAAACTTATACATTATTTATAGCACAGCCAGGGGGCAAGAAGTGTCGAATTTTTTACACACTATAATCTTTGTGTCTTGCTGCTTAGCGATTTAAATTTACAGATTTTTTTGGGCTAGCCGAACGTTTTGTTCGCGGCAGCGTAAAGTAAAAGCAGGTTCCGTTGCCCTCGTCGCTTTCGAACCAGATTGTGCCATGTAAGGCATCGAGGAGTCCCTTAACAAGGTACAGACCTAAGCCGGTGCCGGTAGTTTCTCGCTTGATTATATTTTGCGCCCGAAAGAATTTGCTAAATATTTGATCTTGGGACTGCTTGGGTATGCCCCAGCCGGTGTCGGCAATGCCAACTAAGACGTCATTTCTACGTAACCTGACAGTTACAGTCACCGATCCGCCAGCCGGAGTATATTTTATTCCGTTTGATACTAAATTTGATAAAATTTCTTTGAAAATTAAACTGTCTGTTTTGAGAGTTTTTGGACTGGTACCTATATTTTTCAAGTGTAAGGTAACTTCTTTATCTTGGGCCAGCATTGCTAATTCTTTAATAACTTCTTCGCTTACCTTATCGATTTGTAGCAATTTGAGATTAACGGCGATGGTACCGCTTTCCATACGGGTGATGTTAAGCAGTGTGCTAATGAGTTCATTCATACGGTTTGAGGCGGATATAATAGTCCTTAGCGATTTTTTTTGGGCTTGATTGACATCGCCCATATAGCCATCGATAAGCATGTGTGTGTACGTTTTAATTGCTGAGAGTGGTGTGCGCAGCTGGTGGGAAGCTAAGGAGATAAACTCACTCTTCATGCGGTCTACTTCCTGTTCGAGCGTAATGTCGCGAAAGACTTGGATGGCACCGAGGGGCGTATTGTTAACTAGAATCGGCGAGACGCTGATCGCCACTGGTATGGATGTACCGTTTTTAAGGCGATAAAACAGTTTTTCAGATATTGAGTGTCCCGTCAGGAAGGCTTTGGTAATTGGCCTGTCAATGAGATTTATTGGTACGCCTTCGGCATCTACGGCGATAATTTTTTTGGGGAACCATTCGCCTATTAATTCTGATTCACTGTAGCCTAGTATGCGCTGCCCTACAGGGTTAATGCGCGTGATGCGGCCAAATTCATCGGTTGATAGCGCGCCGTCGCCAATGCTCGTAAATAATGCTTCTGCTTCAGCCCGTTGTTCAGGAGCGGTACGTTTTTGGAGGATGTGTGGGATGGTATCTTTCCTTGTCATTATGAGTTTCGCCTCGGTAATCCTTTCACACTAGGTTGCGCTAATTTGTGTAACTGGTTAGCGTACTCTTCTATTATCTCACTATCGTCAGTTAGCAGGGAAACAGCTACTCGTATCCAGTCTATTAGTTTTAATAAATCTTGCTCGGAAAGTTCCTCGGCGGGCTTATGCAGATGGTTCTGGACTTGTCTGGCAATAAAACGGTCGGCAGCCGGACCAAGATATACATTGGTAACACGAACGACTTTGTTATAAAGCTGAGGATCGTGCATAATGTCCACAATACTAAATTTCCTCGGTTCTTTTTAACTTTTTAGTAGGGCTACGCCTTACAAGCCCAAAACAGAGAATGGCTAAAAAAGTATAACAGCTGATTGCGTTCCCCACGTGTTTCATTAGTGCCTTAGGCTCTTAGGTTACTCGTCATCATATAGTATAGCTTATTACATGTGCTCAAAAAGTTGCCTGCTAAGATGTGAGTAAGCCGATTGCATTTTGTTGGCTCAAGTGTATAATCATAAACGCGATCACAAAAAATAAAAACAGATAGAAATATGGCAGTAGATTACCGGCGTAATCCGGCTGTTTTACGGCCGTCTTACCGCGCTTCCCCACACCTTATTAGCAGAACCACGCCACCTGGGCTGCGACGTCAGCCTGCGACGCCGTCCTTGTGGACAGGCGCTTCATGGCGTACTTTTCGTATTTTGGGTCTCTTTATCCTACTTATCGCATTTGGCTGGCACATACTTTATGCTAAGCATGCGGCTGCAGAGGCTGCCCAGACTCTTGCAGCCCAAACACAACTAGAGCAAAAAACAGCCATTTTTGCCGGGCAAATTAGAAACCTGATTAGCAATAATCCGGCTACAAGCTTTAGTATTGCAACAGCCACAACCAGCGATGGCATTAAGCAATACGGTAATAGCACCGTGTTTGATGGCGCCAGTACTGCCAAACTTTTGACAGCCGCCGATTATCTGCAGCATGTGCAGTCAGGTCGCGCCAGCTTAGGACAGGTTTTAGACGGTCATACTGGCGGGTACTGGTTAAGAATAATGCTTGTAAATAGTGATGATACGGCCTGGACCATACTAAATAATTATCTAACGCACGATGACTTACGGCACTATGCTACAAGTATTGGCTTCACCAATTACAATCCGGAAGTGAATACGTTTACCGCCGAGGACGTTGCTCTGCTGTTGCAAAGGCTCTATGACGGCAGCTTATTGCAGCCCAAGCAGCGCAATATGTTACTCTATTATTTATCACAGGCGAATTACCGGGATTATATCGTGGCGGCAGTCCCCCGGGGCGATAAGGTTTATCACAAAACGGGTATAGATAGTGATTTTGTGAATGATGCCGCGGTTATGCAACATGGTCAGCAGTGGCTGGTGCTTGTCATATTTACTAATGGCCATAATACCTATAACTGGTCACAACGGGCTGAACAGATGCATACTATCACTCGTGCTGCTGCAGCTGCTTATTTATGACTTGCCACGCGATCAGACTGCACTGTGTAAATTAGAGATAAATTATATGACTATATCCCAACCTTCTCTGCCAAACTTTAAACGCTCACAGTTGCTCTGGCTGATAGTGCTAGCCCTAGCTGTCTTTCTAATTGGGCCGCAACTCAATGGTTTTCGTGGTAGTTTTGCCCTCTTAAAGCATCCTAATTGGCTGCTTACCGGCTTAGCGTTGCTGGCCACCGGGTTAGGCTATGCAAGTGCGGGTGGCACGTACTTCTTTTTATCACTTAAGCCATTGTCGTATGCTCGTACAGTGTTAGTACAATTTGCCAGCATGTTTGTTAATCGTTTATTGCCGGGAGGTTTAGGAGCCTTAGGTGCGAATTATGCTTATCTTCGTCACCAGGGTTTACAGCCCACGGCCGCCGGGACAGTTGTGGCGCTCAATAACACAGCTGGATTAGCAGGACATTTACTTTTACTAGGCTTCTTGTTCTTTATCGCTGGCGTACCGCATCCTATTTTTCAAAGCCACTTACCCCACTTCTCGGTGTGGTATATAGGAGCTGTCGGAATAATAGTTTTTGCTTTGATACTAGTTGGCTATAAACGCATAAACCAAACTTTGGTTAGTGTTATGCATCAAACTTTACTGTACCGTTATCAGCCTGCCCGTTTATTTGGTGCACTGGTGAGTTCGATGAGCCTTACTGCTGCTAACACTTTAAGTTTGTGGTTGTGTGCGGATGCCCTAGCCATTCATCTATCTTTAGCTGCCGTATTACTAATTTTTAGCTTCGGGATTACACTCGGCACAGCGGTGCCGACACCCGGCGGTTTGGGAGGGGTGGAAGCTGGTTTAGTAGCTGGCTTCGTGGCCTACGGTGTCCATAGCGAAACTGCTTTGGCCGTGGCTCTGCTCTACCGCTTAATCAGTTACTGGCTCATGCTTGCAATCGGGGGTATAGCTTTTATATACTGCCAGCGCCGCGGTTACTTTACTGCAAAATATTCACGGCCACTGCCGAGAAAAGCGCAACAGGCATAGCTGAAGTTAATACCTGGCAGGCACTCGAATCCAATTCATATCTCTTTTCCGCCATAAGCCTACGGCGCAGTAACGGTGTGTTATCGGGTAGACTGAATGCCCTGACATTGTATGTCCGCCTGTGACATACAAACGGTATGCATTATCGAGAACGTGGTTAGGATGGTTATCGTAGCGGATCACACCTCTTGATGACCAAGCTGTGAGCCAGCCATTGATTTGCTATACTTATCTCTAATTAATGAGTAAACCTTCCCCACTATTGCTATCGTTTGCAGGGCCTGTCTTTAATGAAGAGGCGAACTTGCCGCAGTTTTATGTCTTGCTCATGGGTCAACAGGTGCTACCAGAAGACTCTTCCAACGAAGCATCGGCTGGCTGTGAAATCTAGTAAACGGTTAAAAGGTTCGGGCCGACGCTATTTGGTAATTGGTGGCAGTGTCTATGCATTTGAACTGTTAGTTATAGTTGCTACCCAAGCTCTAGGCTTAAGCAGCGTTGCGGCAGTTGCTCTCAGTTTCTGGCTTGGCCTACTGGTATCATTTACGCTTCAAAAACTAGTGACGTTTAACGACAATCGCCTGCAGGCTAAGATACTCAGCAGACAGCTAGCGACCTTCATGCTGCTTGTACTATGGAATTTCGGTTTTACGATACTGCTGACAAAACTGCTAACAGACGTGTTGCCAGCCGTGCTTTGCCGGACACTTGCCCTTGCTGTAACGACCACTTGGAATTTTTACCTATACAAAACGCGCATATTTAAACACGAGCCGGTAATTACATAACCCGCGTCATGGCTACTACTAAAACAACTCCTAGTACAGAGAATACCTCCTTAAGCCGTCGGTACAAAAATCAGTTAAGCCCACGCCGGTTACGTGCTTGGCGCAGCTATCTAGCACAGCCTTCCTTTACGCGGCTATATGTCTGTGCTGGTGTAGGCGTTCTATTCTTATCGGTGGTGCTTTGGGCAGTACTGGGGGCCCATGTGCAGCAGGCTAATGCCGACCAGTTGGTAAATGCATATCTATTTCAGGACAGTCACACCTTTAACGGAGCCAGCTGGCCAGGCCAACACAGTTTTTTATTGAAATGGCCGCTATTTTACCTGGTGAAGTTGCTTGGTTATAGCAGTGGTGCTTTTATGGCAGCGACAGTGGCCTGCGTTCTGTTAACTGTAGGAGTGCTGGCGTACGTGATCTATAGGATAGACCGGCGACCGTTAGTATTCGGCACCTGGTGCCTAGCGCTGGCGTCTGTATTACTCCTAGTGCCACCTCAGCCATACCCGGGAGGCTTGTTGCCGGTAAATATGGCCATGCTTACTACCCGTAATATTGAATACGTCTGGTATCTCGGAAGCCTCATACTCTTGCTTACTGCACGCCGACAGCGGAGCTGGCGTTTCGGGGGCGCAACAGTATTACTGGGAGTGTTGTTTGCAAGCGATAAATTATTTTTGAGCATGAGTTTAGGTGGGGCACTTTTGGCGCTGGTGGTGTACGCCCTGCGTCGACGTTGGGCTAATGTGAGTCTAGCGACAAACTGGTTGGTGGCATCTATAGGGGGAGCAATTTTTTCGCTGGCGCTCATTGCACTCATTAATGCCAGCCACATAACACATATTACCTCCCAAGCTTCAGCTGGTCCGTATGTCCTTAGCTCTCAAACCAAACAGGTAACTCTAGGGGCTATCTATGGCATCCTTGGCGTTGCCACCAATACGGGATCCAACCCTGCTTCCAATGCAACCACGCTGTCTGCTATACCCAGGCAGCTTGTTGACGGACTCTGGAGCACTGCCGGCCTAGGCTATATTATTAATGCAGTTCTGCTAGTTGCAGGTATTGTAATAGCTATTTGTTTTTTAAAGCGGAGCATAACTAAAAATAACTCTCGCCCTTTGTTGCGGCGCAGCCAAGCTGTATCCTTTATGCTGCTTTACTCAAGTTTAGCTGCGCTGGGCCTATTTATAATTACTAATCATGATTACGTGGTAGATGCCCGGTATCTCACAGTCTGCCTTTTCAGTATCTTTATCTTGCTCGCAGGCTGGTTTCAAAAAAAACGTCTGGCGGCCGAGAAGGTGGTAGTCCTAGGCATAGTGATTATACTTGGAATTGCCGGCAGCGTTGGGTATGTCGTTCACAGCTACCATAACTATAAAGGTGCTTATGCGGGGCTGCAACAGCGGGATGTAACAATTTCCCACATTATGGCAAGCCACCATACAAAGACACTTGTTGGAGACTATTGGCGGGTTCTTCCAGCTAAATTTAAGAGTGGCGGAAAGTTACAAGCGCTGCCTTTGGAGCAGTGCAGCAAACCACGGAATATTTTAACAAGCCAAGCCTGGCAGCCCGATTTACGAAAGCATAGCTTTGCCTATCTGCTGACTTTGGACGATAGCTTAACGGACTATCCGCATTGTTCGCTCAACCAGGTTACGGTTGCTTACGGCATACCCAACAGCAGTGCCTTGGTAGCGGGTAACTTATCAGATCCTAAAGAGCTTTTGTTATTTTATGATGAAGGTACGCATGGCTCATTGCCGAGTTCGCTAGCACCTTCGCAGTCCGTCGGTTCCGTGTTACCGGCTACTTTGTCCGATTTGCCTGATACCAAGTGCGAGCAGCCGACTATTATGCAGGTTGTAGCTCACCAGGACGATGACCTGCTATTTATGAACCCTGACTTGGCCCATAGCATTAGTGATGGTTACTGCGTCCGAACCGTTTATTTGACGGCTGGTGACGCCGGTGCCGGTCCGCTCTATTGGCTTTCCCGCGAGCGGGGTTCGGAAGCAGCTTATGCCCGGATGCTCAATATTCGTAATGATTGGGCACAGCGTATTATCAAGCTTCCGGCCGGTCAGTTTATCACTATTGCCAGCCCCAAAAACAATCCCGCAGTATCACTTATTTTTATGCATTTACCCGACGGTAATTTGCACGGAGACGGCTTCCGCATTTCTAAATATGAGAGCTTACAGGGTCTTAATGAAGGACATCTTAATCGGCTACATTCAGTAGACAAGCAATCGATGTATACCAAAGATCAGCTTAGGGATGGTTTGGGTGCATTGATGCGGACTTACGCGCCTGCCGAGCTTCGGACACAGAGCGCTTATCAAGGCGCGGTAATTCCTGACCATAGTGACCATCAAATTGCTGGCGTGTTTGCCGCTCAGGCCTACCACCAGTACGAAAGTCAGCACAGCGGTTCGCTAGACCTGAAGCTCACTTTTTATATTGGTTACCCAGTACGAGAGTTGCCTGAAAATGTGGCGGATCAGGACTTAGCCAACAAGCAGGCGACCTTCTTGATGTATGCTAAATACGACGGCGATGTTTGCCGCACACTCCAGGAATGCCAGCAGACAGAGACATACCATGCCTACCTAACGCACCAGTACCCAAATAATTACTAAGAACCCATTGCCCATCTCCTCCCCGCTATAACCCAACCTGGCGGCACCAAACAG
>JBBPZG010000160.1:0-7173 GCA_038199095.1 Saccharimonadales bacterium (SeqCode) | reverse complement strand
TTTGCCCTACTTTTGCCACCAAAAGTAGGAGGAGAGAAAGAGAGGTTTGGTTTGAAGATGAAGATAGGGTGATGTCTCTCGCGTACTACCTGTTCGTAGGGGTCCCGGACTACATCCGGGATGACAAGCTGCAGGGGGAGTGCTGCGCACTGGTATTGACTGGGTCCCGGCTTTCGCCGGAATGACGTGGAGGAGAGAGCCTGTGCTGGGGTGTGTGGGGTCCTGAAATAAATTCAGGATGACGCTGAAGCGTCGGCTTGAGGAGAAGCGTCTGCGCTTGGCTTGAGGACGATGTGCCGGTCGCGGTCCTCGCCGACCGATTCGGTATTGAGGCTGTATTCGCCGGCTAACTGGTGGACTACACGGCGGTCGGCGGCATTCATCGGCTGCAGCTCCATAGCTTCACCACTATCGCGCACCTGCTTGACCCACTCCTCGGCGCGCTCGCGCAGGCGGTCAGCCCGCTGTTTTTTATATTCGGCAATGTCTACATTAACGCGAGTGTGTTCATACTCCTTATTTTTGAGTGCCGTACTCGTTAGGTACTGCAAGGAGCGCATATTCTCGCCGCGCTGGCCAATTAAAAAGCCATTTAAGTGGGTGCTCGGTACGTTCAGCTGGATGACCTCATCATCGCTCGTGGCATAGACATCGGTATTGAGCCCAAAAAACGAGAGTAAGTCCTCAAGGTATTTTTTAGCGTACTGGATGGCTTCTTCCATGGAGCTATTCACGGCACACTCCTCCGCCCAGCACCGGAGTAATCAACAAACAGCAATAAGCAATAGGCAATAAACGCCTTCCGGAGCCTGAGCGCCCAGAAGGTAATCCCAGCATACGCTAGCAGAGGCTGGTTATTGTTGATTGTTGATTGTTGATTAGCCCCCTGCTTCATCGTTTCTTCCTCCGTTTGCTACGGGAAGCCGACTTTTTAGCTTTTGACGAGGACTTTGATGGCTCCGCGACGACTTCTGCCTCGGGTATGGCTTTGACGTCTTTGCTCGGCTTATCTGCCAGGGCTTCCATTTCGGTTTCGTCCCGTCCCAGGATGATGCTCTGCTGAATAAAGGCAACGAGCCCGCCGACGAGCCAGTACAGCGCCAGGGCCGAGGCGATATTAACCGTAAAGAGCAGAATCATAACGGGCAAAATGTAGATAGTACTGCGGCCGACCGCGGCGTTAACTTCTGATTGGTCGGCCTGCTTGCCACCGCCGGCGTCTTTCAGGATTGTCCGCAGTGAGCGTTGGTCTTTATCGGTTGGCAAAAGCTGTTTGCTTTGGAAGTAAGTAGCCACGGCGCTGCCGAGCACTATAATCATTGCCGGCAGGTACAGACCGCTTTTGCCAAGGGCGCTGCGGCTTAAGTCGACCACGCCGAACAGCGTGTTATCGAACTTGTGGATATTGTGGGCCAGCTCCTGCATCCACCCCAGGTGCTGCAGGCTAGGATAGGCGAAGGTGACAAGCTGGTGGGGATCGTCAATAATCCGGCGCAGGCCGCTGTAGAGCCCAATGAGTACAATGAATTGGAGAATCAGGGTAGGAAACGTTCCAAAGGGGTTAATGCCCCGCTCTTTGTAGAGTTCCATGAGCAGGGTGGATTCTTCCTGGCGGTTTTTGGCCGCCTTTTTGATGCGTTTCATCTCCGGCTGCAGGGCCCGCATGGCTTTGGCCTGGTGCAACTGCTTTTTGACGAACGGCCATAGCAGCAACCGGATGATAATTGTGAAGATAATCAGGCTCAGGCCAAAGTTATGGCCCGGCAGCAGCGCATAGATGAGCACTAACAGGTTAAAAATCGGTTGGACGATAAGGGTTGTAAACATGTGCGTTATATTACGTTTCGTTAGCTCTAACTGATTACACTATATCATGCTACCGCTGTTGGCGGCCCATGTTACATGTAGCAATTAACATGTAACATAGATGTGGCACGTAACAGGTATCAGATAATTAGCCAATTGAACAATTACCTGCGACATGACACATGCAACATCTCTGCTCCATGTTACATGTTCCTAGTGTTCGCTTTTTGCAACAGGTCGTCAACGGCTCGTTTAAGCTTAGGCGCATCTATCGTGGCCACCTGGTCGGCAAAGACGGTGAAAATCAGGTCGGTGCCTGGAGCGGGCTGGAAACCCGACTGGCGCACGGCTTCGTAGATCCGGCGACGGATCCGGTTGCGTACAACCGCTGATTTGCTGACTTTGCGGCTAACTACTACCGCCACCCGGTACGCGCGGCGCGGGTCGCGCTGGGCACACCGCAAACTCAGCATTGCGCCGCGGACATTGTGGCCGCGCTGGTAGACACCACGCAGGCTACCGTAACCATGAAAACGATGTAATTGAGAAAGCATATCCATCCATTTTACATGTAGCAAGTAGCATAGATGTGGCATGTATCATGTCGCATGTAATTGCTCAATTGGGTCACTACTTGTTACATGTTACTTGCCACATCTATGTTACATGGTCAATGAAACATATTACATGAGCCTGCCGGCTAAGCCGACAGGCGTGCGCGGCCTTTAGTGCGGCGGCGCTTGAGTACGTTGCGTCCAGCCTTGGTAGCCATGCGCTTCATAAAGCCGTGCTCGCGGGCCCGGGAACGTTTCTTCGGCTGGTAAGTTCTTTTAGGCATGAATTTCCTTAGCTTGCTTAAACTGAATCCTGTTAACTATATCTGTTACTCCCCTGTTTGTCAAAGGCAGAGCCCTCAGCTTAGTCTTTTTAAAGCGTCATCCCAAATCAGTACTGAATCAAGTTCAGCACATGGTTAAGGATGACGTGGAAGTAAGGACTACAGATGTTTTCAGAAACTAGTTTTACTATGTGGTTTTAACAATATTTACCCGCAAAAATAAGCCCGTTATCCACACATCGATTGCTGCTTTCCACAGTTTTACAGATTGGCTATCTGCTTGTGTATAAGTTTACTTCTCAGCCCCTTGTTTCCGGTCCTTTACTCCGCTTGGCTAAGATCCAGTGTGGAAAACTAAGTCTTTGTCGCGTATATTAAGGTACAGGCAGAGGAGCGGTAATGCAGCAGGATAGTTTGTGGCAGGCGGTTTTGGGCGAGATAGAAGTGTCCATTTCCCGGGGCAATTTCGTCACCTGGTTCAAAAACACCTGCTTGCTCAAACAAACTCCCGACACGGTTGTAGTGGGTGTGCCTAATATTTTTATCAAGCAGCAGTTGGAGCGTAAATACAATGGCCTGATTGCTGAGACATTAAAAAAGAACGGTATCGAAGCCGGAAAGATCGAGTATAAGATATGGGCGGTGAGCCCGCCCCGTGACCAGGAAAGCGAACCAGTGCTCACCCAGAATCAGGTCGCCGCCCATGAAACCCGGGCACCGAGCAGGCGGACACCATCCAATAGCTTGTCGCATTCCTATCGCCAAGGCCTCAACGAACGCTACAATTTTGAAAACTTCATCGTTGGTGCCAGCAACGAACTGGCTTTTGCGGCCTGCCAGGCCATTGCCCAGCAGCCCGGTACCAAATACAACCCGTTGTTTTTATACGGTGGCGTCGGGATTGGCAAAACCCATCTTATCCAGGCGGTTGGCAATGTGATCGCCGGCCGCAACCCAAACGCTAAAGTGCTGTATATATCTACCGAGCAGTTTGTCCAGGAATTCGTCGATGCCTTGCGCTTCCGCAAAACGGCGGATTTCACTAGGCACTACCGGACGGCCGAGGTGCTCATTGTCGATGACGTGCAGTTTATCGCCGGCAAAGAAAAAATGCAGGAAGAGTTCTTCCATACCTTTAATGCCTTGCACCAGGCCAATAAGCAGATTATCATCAGCTCCGATAAGCCGCCCAAAGACATTCCTACCTTGGAGGACCGCTTACGCTCCCGGTTCGCCGGCGGCATGAGCATTGATATGCAGATACCAGATTTTGAAACTCGTTGCGCCATCGTCCAGACCAAAGCCCAGAACCAGGACATTGTTTTGGACCAGGATATTGTCGAATACCTGGCGACAAACGTTCAAACTAATATCCGTGAGTTGGAAGGCGCCTTAAACCAACTGCTGGCCTTTTGCGAAATGCGCGGGCTCGACCCTACCCTGTCAATCGCCTCCAGTCTGCTGAGTGTCAGCAAAACCCGACCCAAACACCTGAGTGCCAAACAAATTATTGAACGTACCGCCCGGCACTTCCAGGTGCCGATGGAAGACATCATTGGCCCTAAGCGCGATAAAGACATCGTCGTGCCCCGTCAAATAGCCATGTATATGCTGCGCAGCGAACTCCACCTAAGTTTCCCGAAGATAGCCCGGGAACTGGGGCGCAAGGACCACACCACCGCTATTCACTCAGTTGACAAAATAGAAAAAGAGTCGCGGATTGATGCCTCAATGCGCACAGCAATATCTGAGATCAAGGAGCACCTCTATGCGTAAATTGGGAGTTGGGAGTTGGCGCGACTCTGCCGCCTATGCTGCGGAGGTTGGTTACCAGTTACCAGTTACTTTTCGGGTAAGCTTCGTGTGGAGTATGTGGGCACAAACTGCGCAAAAGTTTGCTAGTTTTACACGCCGCTCGTTTATATCGTTTGTTGGTGTGTATAAAGCCCCCGGGTTATGCTCGTCTATACCCTGCCCTTTCCTCGGGTTATCCCACATTATTTTAGACCGTTTTATATCTGTTGGTTATAAAGTTTTACCCATAATCCACACCACCAATAAGAGTAAGGACGATTTAATAAATTACTTAGTTACTAATAGGAGTCTCGTATGAAGCTGCAGGTCACCCAGGAAAACCTTAACCGGGCACTTAGTTCAGTTGCCCGCGTTGCTAATAGCCGGGGCACCCTGCCCATCTTAGCTAACGTGTTAATTAAAACGAGTAATAACCGTCTGAGTATTTCAGCGACTAATCTAGACATTGCTATTACTCATTATTTAGGGGCAAAAGTCACAGAAGAAGGTGTTATTACGGTACCGGCCCGCTTAATGCAGGACTTTGTAGGTAGCTTACCCAATGGTGTTATCGAGCTGAACCTAGAGGGTACAAAACTCCATGTAACCACCGATAAATATCAGTCAGTCGTGAACGGTATTGTGGCTGACGACTTTCCGATTATGCCAGCGATTAGTAGCGGTACGAAATGGAAAATTAGTAGCCGTCTCTTCAAAAAAGGTTTACAGCAAGTAGTCTTTGCCGCCTCTAACGACGAAACCAGACCAGTCTTAACGGCGGTACTTCTTGAAACTACAGGGGGTAAACTAGGGATGGCGGCTACTGACAGTTACCGTTTAGCCGAAAAGCAGCTTGGCAGCAGTAAAGAAGACGTACAGTTACTCGTGCCCGCCTCTGCTATGCAGGACTTGCTGCGTGTACTGAGCGACGAGGATAGCGATATTCAGATTACCCACGACGGTCAGCAGGTACTGTTCCAGGTTGGCGATGTCGAGTTGGTTACCCGTTTAGTAGATGGTAAATACCCTGATTACCGCAAGCTTATCCCCGAAAGTTTTGCGACGACTGCTACCCTTCAGCGGGCCGACTTAATTAGTGTTACCAGAGTCTCTAGTTTATTTGCCCGGGAGAGCGCCGGCAGTGTTACCCTAGAGGTTGACGAAGCTGCCGGACAACTCAGTATTCGCTCGGTGGCCTCACAGCTTGGCGAAAACACCGCCACCGCCACCGCCAAAGTTTCCGGGGGCGGCAGCATTACCCTTAATTCCCGCTACTTGCTTGATGCCCTTAATGCCCTTTCCGGCGAAGAAGTGCTCTTTGGCTTCAATGGCAAGCTCGAAGCCACCCTGCTGCGCGACACAGCCAGCAGCGATTACCTGCACATCATCATGCCCCTCAAAAGTTAACGAATCGTTAACTTTTGAGTCTTATAGTCGCATAGTCTGATCGTCTAGTACTCTTGTGGGGTACTATAGGTGATATGACGATTAAAAGGTTTGAGGATGTAATTGCATGGCAAAAAGCCCGGGCGCTTAACAAAAAACTCTTTGAAGAGTTTAGTGGCCTAAGAAACTTTACGTTTAAAGATCAAATACTACGTGCAAGCTTGTCAATAACAAATAATATCGCGGAAGGATTCGAGCGGAGCACAGACAAAGAGTTAAAATATTTTTTACACATTGCTCGTGGGTCCACTGCTGAGGTTCGATCAATGCTGTACACGGCTTTTGATATCGGTTATGTTTCTGAAGGTCTCTACAAAGAACTCATGGTGGCTACAAATGAGATTGGCCGGCTATTAACGGCGTTTATTAAAACGCTGGGGCAAAAGCCTAATTTCGAGTATAGCCATGCACTAGGACGACTATCAGACGATACAACTATGGGACGATAAGACCCCTATGATTACAGACCTACGCTTACAGAATTTCAGGTCCTATATGGACGAATCGTTTGAATTGTCACCCGGCGTAAACATCATTGTGGGTCCAAACGCTAGCGGCAAAACCAATCTGCTGGAGGCCGTCCTGGTCCTGGCCCGGGGCAACTCCTACCGTGCAAAAGACACCGAACTAGTCAGTTTTGCTAAGCCCTGGGCACGCCTGGACGCGCACTTACAAAATGGCAGCGAGCGGACTATTAAGATTGTTACCGAACCGCTGCCGACTAAAACCTATGAGCTGGATGGCAAGATATACAGGCGACTTAGTCTTAGCCATAGCTTACCGGTCGTGCTGTTTGAGCCCAACCATTTGCAGCTGTTATCGGGCGGTCCGGAGCGCCGTCGCACTTATCTGGACGACTTGCTTGAGCAAACGACACCTGGCTACGGGTCTATACGTCGGCAATACCGCCGAGCCGTGGCCCAGCGCAATAGCCTGCTCAAAAAGCCAGAGCACGCCACTCAGACCCAGGCCTTCCCCTGGAACCTCCGCCTGAGCCAGCTGGCCGGGCAGATTGTCCGCGCCCGCGCCCAACTGGTTGCACAACTAGAGAGCCGGTTGGACGCCCTGTACAGCGAGCTCTCGCCTACAAAAACCAGGGTTGCGGTAAGCTACGAAAGCCGCTGGCCGGCCGAAAGCTACGAGACGCAGTTGCTCAAAAAACTAGAGAGCGATCTGGGCCTGGACAAACAGCGCGGCTTTACTGCCGCCGGACCGCACCGCGAAGACCTGCTAGTCTCGTTTGATGGCCATCCAGCCCAAGAAACCGCCTCGCGCGGCGAGGTCCGCAC
>JBBPZG010000159.1:0-11949 GCA_038199095.1 Saccharimonadales bacterium (SeqCode) | reverse complement strand
ACGAACAAACCATACGCCGGTACATCGAACAGCAAGGCCAGGCCGATGCCGGGCAAGCCAACGTCAAGTTGGTTTGAAACAGGTAATACCCCGACCGTCAGGTCGTGGGAAGTTTATTGAACTTATGGTAGCAGAGGGCACTGCTAGCGTGGAGCAGCATGAAACCAGGCTGGCGCGTCGGGAGGGTTGCCTGGAAGGGTGGCAACAATGCGAAGTTATGAAAGACGCAGATTTAGCCGATTTTGAGTTGGCCCTTATGAGTATGCATCAGGTTGATAAAGAAAATAGGCTCAAAGGAGTAACTGGTGAAGACTATTGGCGCCATCGTTGCGCTACTGTTCAAGTTGAGTACTGTTATGAAGTCTTAAGAGCAGCTCACTACTTTATGAATCAGGAATTGCCTGACACGGAGCGCAAAGATTTATCTAGCCGGGCCATAAGCAGATATCGAATACTTGAACTTAAACTTGCGTAAGGGTAGTGGACTAATTATTTAGCAGGGGTCATGAGACCTTTTTTCTTGAGGGTGCGGATGGCTTGGGTGCTGAGCTTCATGGTGACTTTTTTGCCATCGACCATCAGGGTCTTAGTCTGGAGGTTGGGCTTCCAGACTTTCTTGGTATGGCGCTGCGAAAAGCTGACATTGCTGCCATATTGCTTGCCTTTGCCGGTGAGATCACACTTTTGCATAGTTATTCCTTATTACTGCGTCATCCCGGCGAAAGCCGGGACCCAGTCAATTACATGCGCTTCGCGCTCCTATTCAAGGTGTTATTGTAGCGGAAAACAGCGTGGCAGTCAACTATACCGTGCCCATGCGTCATCCCGGCGAAAGCCGGGACCCAGTCAATAACCCGTGCGCAGCACTCCTACAGATGTCCTCCTCTAGAGACATCACTACACTGACATTCTCCAACCGAACCTCTCTCTTCTTCATTCTTTTTTGAATGGCAAAAAAGAACCAAAAAAGCCACCGCATACACGGAAAAGCTTACTAAATAACAGCTGCTTTGTATCCGGCTCACCAAGCGGCTACCCACTTCTATATTGCTTTTGTTCACGCGGCCTACAAAACAGCTGGTATTTAATCAGTTTTCCTCCAATGCGGAGAAAAGGCATCCCGCTTCGCGGGATACATGATTGATTGGGTTCCCCGATCAATCGGGGGGATGACGGTTCGGGTGGCGAGCTGGAGGTTAATGCTTGCTGTTTGGAAGGAGTAGGATATGCTTTAGGTATGAAAATGGAAAATTTTAAACTTGATGAGCAGTTTTTACTGGACAGGCAGACGACCAGTGGTTACATGTTTCGGGCTTTGGCCGGGGTTGCCCGGGAAATGGGTGGTGAGGAACTCCGACAGGCCGTTATGAGTGAAGCTATAGCTGAGAATAGCTTTTGGCCGAATCCTAAAGCTTTGCAGATGCTGGAAGACCGGCAGTCAGGCTCTGCTGAAGCAGTGATAGAACGAATGGAAGCGATACAGACGGCTGCGCACGAAGCGGAAGAAAAAGCTTTGAGGCATCATTACCGACTTGGTAGCTCTTTACTAGGGGGCATCAAAAGCATCTTCGGGCCCGTTCAAGACAAGTCTTAGATTAGTCCCGGTAGCCGCTCATCCAGGCTATTCGGTGGTGCGGCGGGAAGCGGTAGCAAGGTGGACGGAAAGTTCTAGGGCAAGACCGACAATGAAGCCACCGGCAAAGAGGGCTAAGAAGACACCATAGTTGTAGGGGAAGCCGAGGTGTTTCGCCAGGTAAAGGTAACTGGAAGTTCCTAATAAGGCAACCAGGCCGCCGCCAAGTATGCCGGAAGGGCGGCTGACGGTTTTACCAGCTGTCTCGCTAACAATACGGACAGTGGGCTGATGCATAAGTTTGCTAAGCGCGCGTTCCGGAGCAGATTCGCGGCGTTGTAGGTTTCTGAGCTCACGCCTGAGAGTGATGTCTTTTAGCTCCCTGTTGATGACCTGGCGCTGGGATGCTTGCGGCACGTTCTCAGCTGCTTGCAGACGTTCAATAGGGTTTGGCTCGTCGTCGGCGGAAACCGTTTCCTGGACAGTTGTACGGGCTTCTACGAGAGCTTGCACTGGGTCTTTTTCGCCCCGACGCAGCGGCTCTGCTTGCTCGGCAGTTGGCAGCAGGTGCTCTGACGATTCAGCTAGCTTCTCGAAGTTTTCTAAATGTTCAGTATTACGTGGGGCGAATTCACTCATAGCTTTCTCCTTATTTATGCGCTGGCCAGTTCTTGGACGGCCAGCGAACTTTCTTTAGCGAGCAGACGGGCACGGGCGTAGAAGTAACCGGCAAACATCACGGTGCAGGCGGCCAGGAACAAGCTGGTGCCAGGGCCGGTATTAGGCAGGGTAGTGGCCACTGCTTCTACCGTTTTACCGGGGCTGCCAGGTACATTGATGTTAATGGTATTGCCGTAGACGTTAGTCATGATTAGGTCAAAGTGCGCAGGGTCGGCTGGGTCGCCTGGAGTTTGCGGGATTGTATCTTTAACTTTAATGGTGACTTGCTGACTGGCTGTCTGGCCGGCGGCAATGTCCTGGGCAGGCCAGCTGACTAATTTGCTGTCATCCATCGTACCGCCATGCAGGTCGGTAGCGTCGGCGTAATCGAGCACATCGGCCAGGTTTTCTTGGAAGGTGAAGCCTTTAACCGTATCTTTACCGCTATTTTGGGCGTACAAAGTGTAGCTGATGACATCGCCGGGTTGGGCAGTCGTGTTGTTAGCGTCAGTCGTACCGGTCGTAACATTGCTGGCTGTTTTGTGGACGTCAACACAGGCAATGGAATTTTGGTCGCCGGAGGTCTTGTCGCATGGTTTGCAGTTAACGTCAGTGGATGGAATGCTGCTGTTATACTTGCAGGCTTCATAACACTGTGGACTGCCAGTCGGTATAGAGTGGTTATAGCTGCAAGGCTGGAAGCAGTTTTGGCTTTCGGCCGGCAACGTGCTGTTGTACTGGCAGGGCTGGAAGCATTGCTCGCTGTCGGCTGGCAACGAAGTATTGTACTGGCACGGGGCAACACATTCCGGCGAATCAATTGAGACGCTTGGCTTGTACTGGCAGGGCTGGAAACACTGCGGACTATTAGGTGGAAGCTTACTGTTGTACTGGCAGGGAGCATTGGCGCACTGTGGTGAATTCTTGGGTAGGTTAGTTTTACCGGGCAACGTACAGTGGTCAAAACATTGCGCGCTATTGGCGGGTAAGTTCTTATTGTATTTACAAGGCTGGAAACACTGCGGACTATTGGCCGGGATCGTTTTGTTGTATTGGCACGGCTTGAAGCACTTCGGGCTGTTGGCTGGCAAGTTCTTATTGTACTGGCACGGTGCCACACATTTCGGGCTGGTGTCAGGAATATTTTTATTATATTTACATTCTATAAAGCCTGTGCCGCTGGCGGATGGCTTTGGTTGGACCACGGGCTTGGGCTGGGTTACGGGGTGGGGGACGCCAATGCTGACCAGGTTGCCGCAACCGTAGAGGATGTAAAATGTTGCGCCGGCAGAGTTTTTGAGGCGCAAAGCGTGGTAAGCGGGCACGCCCGGGCCGCTGTCGAAACTGGATAACAGCCGGAAGTATAAGGTACCGGCGCTCGGAATATTTACCGGCACTTCGTGGGTGGCCCGTCCCGTGCGGGCGTTATGGGCGCCTTGGGGGTTGTGGCCCATAGAGAAGTAGCCTTTATCGTACTGGCCGGGCCCTAGGCTAACATTTGTGGCGTGGGCGATATCGCTACAGTCAATGCCGTAGTAATGCATAATGTCGCCATAATTACGGACGTTGGAGCGGCATTTCTGCGCCCCGTCACCGGCTGAACTAATGCCGCCATTTACGAGGTCGTTAATGGAATAGGCAGCAGTAGGTTGCGGCGGGCTGAGCACCGCGAAGAACTGGATCATAAAGGCCAGGATCATAAATACCATGCCGGTGCGCCGGATAGCGGCTTCTTCGCGCATGCGCTTACTATAAAAGGCTAGCTGGTGCGCCAAACCAGGGTTATAGGGCAGCATTGATAAGAGTTTTTCGAACATAATATTTATTTTTGTTATTTTTGTTTTTAATACTTTCCCGCTTATTTAAGCACAACCGATATAAATTATACAAGTGTGATATTGCGCACAAAAAATCAAATACTTAATGTTCAACGCCTAAGTGTCAGTGAATGCCCAATGCTTGGAATGATTGAATGCATTAGTGCATTGCGGCATTGAACGTTCATTGAATATTGACAGTTGCCAATTGAGCATAGACGGATGGTTGTTTGCAGGGGTGAAATCGGTTATACTATAAGCCAGTGGGAAAAAAGCAAGATCGTTTGCTATTAAATGAGGTGTATATATAGTGGCTGACAAAAAAACAGGGTATTCGGCTGATCAAATTACGGTGTTAGAGGGCTTGGAACCAGTCCGTAAACGGCCGGGCATGTACATTGGTGGGACTGGAGTCGAAGGACTGCACCACCTAGTGTGGGAGATTGTTGACAACGGCATTGACGAGGCCCTGGCCGGCCACGCTACAAGTGTATCGGTCAAAATGCTGGCTGATGGCGGTATAAACGTCATCGATGATGGCCGCGGTATCCCGACAGACATCCACCCAAAAACCGGTAAAAGCACTGTCGAGACGGTGCTCACCGTGTTGCACGCCGGCGGCAAGTTTGGGGATGGCGGCTACAAAGTCTCGGGCGGCCTGCACGGTGTCGGCGTCAGTGTTGTGAACGGCTTATCTAGGCTGCTTATCGTGACCGTATACCGCGAGGGTAAAATTTATCAGCAAGAGTACCGCATGGGCGTGCCTCAGGCCGATCTCAAAGTTATTGGCAAAACAAACCGGACCGGTACGGAAATTACCTTTTACCCCGACGAAACCATATTCAAGGAAAGCGTGCTGTTTAATTATGAAACTATCCTGGACCGCTTGCGGCACGCTGCGTATTTGACAAAGGGGATTCATACTTCATTAGAAGACGAAGCTAGCAGTAAACGTTACGGTTTTTACTTTGAGGGCGGTATTCAGAGCTACGTCAAGCATTTGAACATTGGCAAGGAAGTAGTGGACGACGATATATTTTATGTCGACAAGATGGCCAAAGAAGTCCAGGTCGAAATCTCGCTCCAATATACGGACGCTTATAGTGAAACCATTAAAGCCTTTGCTAATAACGTCTTGAACCCCGACGGTGGTACCCACTTGACCGGCTTTAGAGCAGCATTAACCCGGGTAATCAACGACTACGCCCGCAAAAACGGCTTGATCAAGGAAAAAGAAGAGAACCTGAGTGGCGAGGATACCCGGGAAGGTATTACCTGTATTATTCTCGTCAAGCTACCCGATCCGCAGTTCGAAGGCCAGACTAAGAACAAACTTGGTAATCCGGAAGTCCGTGGCTACGTCGAGACAGTCATGAATGAACACTTTAATTATTATCTGGAAGAACACCCCTCGGTAGCCCGGAAAATTGTCGGTAAAGCATTGTTGGCCGCCCGTGCCCGCAAGGCCGCCCGCGCTGCCCGCGACAACATCCTGCGCAAAGGCGTGCTCGATGGCGCTAGCATGCCCGGCAAGCTGGCTGACTGCTCATCCAAGGACCCAAAAGCTTCGGAGATTTACTTAGTGGAAGGTGATAGCGCCGGCGGTTCGGCCAAATCCGGCCGTGATTCTAAAACGCAAGCTATCCTGCCGCTGCGTGGTAAGGTGCTCAATGTAGAGCGCGCCCGCTTGGATAAGATGCTGGCCAACAATGAAATTGTTAGCCTAATTAAGGCACTGGGTGTGGGCATCGAAGACTCGTTCGACCTCAGTGGTTTGCGTTATAACCGCATCATTATTATGACCGATGCCGACGTTGACGGCAGCCACATATCGACGTTGCTAATGACATTCTTTTTCCGTTATATGAAGGAAGTTGTCGATGGCGGCCATGTCTACTTGGCAAAACCGCCACTGTTTGAACTGGTCCGTCCCACGCGTAAGAATCCGGTTTTTATATATGACGAAGACCAATTGGAAACCGTCTTAGACGCGGCAATTGCTAAACGCAAGACCGAAGGCTCCAAAGTTAATCTCGAAGACGAGCGGCATAAACAGGCGGGATTTACGGAGGTCAAGCGCTATAAGGGCCTGGGTGAGATGGATGCTGAACAATTGTTTGAGACTACCATGAACCCTGAAAAACGCGTCCTGGTGCAGATAAAGGTTCACGATGCTGAAAAAGCCGACGCTATTTTTAATAAATTGATGGGTACTGAAGTTGAACTTCGTAAATCCTTCATTCAGGCTAATGCTAAATTTGTGAAAGACTTAGACATCTAAAAATGAAAAAGCAAAAAGCAATAAACAATAAGCGGCATTCAGTACTATATGCCCAGAAGGTAGATGGTGCGTACGCTAGCGGAGGCTGTTTATTGTTTATTGCTAATTGTTTACCGACGCAAGTGAGGCATTAGAATATGGACGAAGACCAGATCACACCAAATAACGGGCCAGATGAACTAAATGAATCCAACGAGCCGGTTAATGACGCCATGAACGAGCCCCGGTTGGAAAACCAGCCGGCACGCGAAGTATCGATGGAAGAACGGCGCCGGGGAGTCGAGCACGCTGCTGACGTATTGGATTCCGGGCACTCCCGCAGCGTCGAGCTCAGAACTGTAGAAAACGTCATGGAAGATAGCTATTTGCGTTATTCTATGAGTGTTATCATTGACAGAGCGCTTCCTGACGTCAGGGATGGTCTTAAGCCTGTACACCGTCGCATTCTTTATAATATGAATGAATCCGGCTTGCGCAGTACTGCCCGCCACCGCAAGAGTGCTAACGTTGTTGGTGAAGTGATGGGTCGTTACCACCCACACGGTGACTCGTCTATCTATGATGCCATGGTCCGTATGGCCCAGCCGTGGGCGATGCGCTACATGCTCATTAATGGCCAGGGTAACTTTGGTTCTATGGACGGCGACCCGCCGGCCGCCATGCGCTATACCGAAGCCAAAATGGCCCGCCTGGCCGACGAGACGCTGGCTGACATAGATAAAGAGACAGTCGACTACCGCGAAAACTATGACAGCACCCGTATCGAACCAACCGTTCTCCCTGCTAAACTACCGAACTTGTTGTTAAACGGACAACTTGGTATCGCCGTCGGTATGGCAACCAATATCCCGCCGCACAACATTACCGAGCTGATCGACGCTGAAATTACCCTTATAGACAACCCTGAAGCGACGCTTGACGATTTGTTGGAGCACGTGAAAGGACCAGACTTTCCAACTGGCGGCGTCATCTACGGCAAAGAGTCCATCCGGACGGCCTATGCTACCGGCCGGGGTGGCGTAGTTACGCGCGGCGTGGCGGAGATCGTCGAGGGCGCCAAAGGCCGCCACCAGATCGTCATTACCGAAATTCCGTACGCGCTCAATAAGGAGAATCTGGTACTAAAGATAGCTGAGCTGGTTAACACCAAAAAGATCCAGGGAATTAGCGACCTGCGCGACGAAACGGCCCGGGGCAACGTACGGATTGTTCTCGACCTGAAGCGGGATGCCTATCCCAAGAAACTTCTAAACCAGCTGTACAAATTAACACCTTTGCAGACGACATTTCACTTTAACATGATGGCGCTGATCGACGGCATCCAGCCGCGAGTACTTGGACTGCAGGATATCCTGAACGAACATATCAAGCACCGCAAGGTAGTCGTCCGCCGCCGTACCGAGTTTGAACTCCGGAAGGCCCGCGAACGTGCCCACATCCTGGAGGGCCTCAAGATAGCCCTTGATCACATCGATGAGGTAATCGCGATCATCCGGGCTTCCAATACGACTGATGAGGCCCAGGCGAACCTCATGACCAAGTTCAAGCTGAGCGAGATCCAGGCTAAAGCCATTCTGGGCATGCAGCTGCGTACTTTGGCGGGCCTGGAGCGCAAGAAGATAGAAGACGAACTGGCCGAACTACTCAAGCTGATCGCCAAACTGGAAGCCATCTTAGCAGACGACAAAAAGATTCTAAAGATTATCCGCGATGAGCTGCTGGAGCTGAAAAAGCAGTACGGTGATGACCGTCGCACCAAGGTTATCCCCGGTGAACTTGGTAAGATGAGCGACGAAGATTTGATCGCCGATGAGCAGGTAGCCGTGACGCTAACTGCCGCCAACTATATCAAGCGTAGCTCGTTGGCCGAATATAAGAAACAGGGTAGGGGCGGTAAGGGCCGACGTGGTATGGCGACGCGCGAAGAAGACGTTATCGAACACGTCGTTAACGCCTCCACCCACGACTTCCTACTGTTCTTTACCAACAAAGGCCGTGTCTTCCGCCTAAAAACCTACGAGGTACCGGCAGTCGGTTTGAACGCCAAAGGCGTTGCCATCGTCAACCTGCTGCAATTGCAGCCCCAAGAGACGGTTACCAGTGTTATAAACGTCAGCAAGACCCATGATGCCAAGAATCTGATCATGTGTACCGTCCGCGGCGTCGTCAAGAAAACACCGTTCGAGCAGTATCAGAATGTCCGGCAAAGCGGTTTAATTGCCATTAATCTCGACGCCGGCGATGAGCTCAAGTGGATCCGCATGACGACCGGTGAGAACGAAGTCGTCATTTCTACATCCTTAGGCCAGGCCATCCGTTTTCACGAAAAGGATGCCCGCCCAATGGGCCGCGTCAGCCGGGGTGTCCGCGGCATACGTTTGCGTGCCAACGACCACGTTATCGGCATGGACATCGTCGCAGAGGGCTCCGACATATTTGTGATCAGTAAATACGGCTACGGCAAGCGCACCAAAGTCTCGCAGTTCACTCCGCACGCCCGCGGCGGTGTCGGCATCCGCTCCGCAGTAGTGAATACTAAGACCGGCGAGCTGATGGGTGTGAAGACCCTAACCGGTGATGACCAAGAGGTGATCATCATCAGTAAAAACGGCCAGACTATCCGTTTGGGTCTCAAAGATATTCCAGCCCTTGGCCGCGCCACTCAGGGCGTCCGCATTATGCGCCTTAACGGTGATGATGAGGTGGTCTCCCTCGCTCTAGTTGAAAAGACGGAAGACATTCCCGAAGACGAGAGCGCCGAAAACGTCATCATTGAGCCTTCAGACGAATAACCCCTTAAGATTTAATTAGATATACACTAGTAACAGAGATTGAATTGACAAAAATGCCTGCACTTTATAAAATGCAGGCATGAATGATTCGATTCAATATACCGTTAGGGATATCCCCCCCGCAATTGATGCCCAGCTGAAGGCCCAGGCCAAAAAACAGGGCATTAGTCTTAATAAGCTGCTGCTCAAAAAAATTGGCGCTTTGCCTCCCCAGAAGTCAAAAAAACCTAAAGTTTACCATGATTTGGACTGGTTTTTTGGCAGCATGAGCAAGGAAGGTGCAGATGAGCTGGATGCGATTATTATGGAAGAACGCCAAGCCGCCCGGAAGCGTGCACAGGAAGAATACGAAGCCGAAAAGGCTCGTGGCGAATGGGATTAATTCTCGACACCAGTGCTTACAGCGCAGCTGGACGCGGCCATCCCCAGATCGTTGCTGCTTTGCACACCACCGAAAGTATCTTATTGCCGACTGTCGTCATCGGCGAGTTACTTTATGGCTTTTATAAAGGCCGTCATACCCAGGTTAACGAGCAAGCCTTACGTGATTTCATGAGCCAAGCCAGGGTGTCTATAGTGCCTGTCAACTTCGCTACGGCAGAACAGTTTGGTGCGCTGAAGTTCCGTCAAGTCGCCAGTGGCCAGACTGTAACCGAGAACGATCTCTGGATCGCCGCCGTCTGCTTGCAATTGAACCAGCCGTTACTAACTTTAGATAGTGACTTCGAGCGTATTGCTGGCTTAGAAATAGTAGTTCTTTAAAAGGCTATAGCCCCGAAGAACTTTGAAGAATTGAGTCTTTTGCTAAGGGACGGATCCCTAGCGCTAGCAGTGCGCCCCAATGGCAACAACGGCGTCATCTCCGTGGCCCTCTTCGACAAGGCCGACGAAGCCGAGAAGAGATTATGGAAACGTCAGCTAATAAACTTCCTCTATTATAAGAAGTATTGAGCGGTATATCTGAAACGGGCAGTATCTGTCTCGAGCTCGTGAACAGATAGTACTGAAGCCTCGCGGGCGTACTGTTCGTAATTAAAAGTAGGAACTCTTTCCAGAGCTTTTTGGTAGGTTTGTTTAGCATATTTAGTGCCATATAAATGTGACTGGGTTCGTATAAGTTCAATGTACTGGCCGTAGAGTACACTACTTATAAGTTGTGTTGGCGTTCCTTCTTCCGGATGCTTTTCTCTCTTCCACCATAACCGGTTTAGGTTAGGATACTGCGCGCGGATAGGTTTTAGCAGACCATTTTCTGTCGCGACCATGGTGAGCCCATAAGCTACCTGGGCCAAGCCGATCGCATCTACCAGCAGTAACTCCTCAAGTTCAAGTTTGCCGAGGTACCAACAATTTCGTGAAGCATCTTCTAAACAGCTTGCGGCTTTTAAAAGGTAGCCATGCTCTTCATACTGACTGGCAGTGTAGATTAAAGCATCAGCTGACTCCTGATATCTCTTCGCTAAGAACAGTTCACGACCTGCTGCCTCGCTACCGCTCTCAATGCTGTCAAATTCCGGGATAGCCAAGCTGTCAACAGATAGAAATGCTCGTTCTAAAGGATCCATTAGTTCGTAATTAGTATCTGGTATAAGTTGTAATGATTCATTGCTCATAACATCATAATATTTTATTAATATAGTTTTAACTAAAATATGTTAAAGTATAGATATGATAACTTCAATGAAACCAGTTACACCTCAAGCAAAGACAATCTATAAATTGCTGAGTAAAAAAGGGGCTTTATCGGCGCAACAGATTGGCGAGGAACTCGGGGTGTTGCCAAATGCCGTCTATCGTTCGGCTGACAAATTGATCGGCCTAGGTATGGTGTGCCAATTAGATAGTTATCCTGTACAGTATAAAGCCGTACCGGCAAACGTAGCGTTGAATTGGTATCTTCTGGCAGCCGCACAAGGCTTCAGGCAGGAATTCAGTGTTACTGTCTCATCTGCCGGTAAAACCCAACCATCACCTAGCATTACATTTATTAAAGACCGGCAGAGCCTGCTTAAACGGACTAATAATGACACAACAAGATCTAGGGACTCTATTAACTTTATTGTTTCTGGTATTGAGGTACCGGATGAGACTATACTGGCGTATCGCAAAGCCATAACTAAAGGAGCCAAGGTACGTGTTTTAGTACAGCGCAAACAGGAAACCACTACTGAGAAGCTCGAGAAGTGGCAGGATATCGGGGCGGCAGTCCGTCAATCTGAGAATATAGGGGTGCGGCTTTTTGTGTTCGATTCGCGAGTAGTTTACTTTACTTCTTATAATGCCGCTAGCAAGGGCAAGGCCTTTGGCATACGCTTTGAATATGAGCCGCTGGCCAACTTAATGAACGAATTATTTGAACAGCATTGGCAGGCATCTAAACCTTTAAGGTAAAAAAGCTATGTCTCTGCGGCGACAACGCTATTCAATGCCAGAGTTCATTAAAGAGGCTTTGAAGGCCTGATAGAAGCTTGCCGCGAGCGGCTGGATACCAGCAGAATGACTACGCAAGGTGGATCACCCGTGCTGAACATCTCGAGACTACCCGAAGCGCCCTACAGCAGATGTTGGATAAGCTTCAGATGGGCAACGAGTATACGAACATGAAGTGGCATCCTGATATAAAGCGCAGCAGTTATTACTACAAAGTAGGACAGTTTACTCCTTGACGCAAGGGGTCTGAGTGCGGTATGATGGTCTGAATGGTTGACGTGGGGCGTCTATAAATGTCCCTCAAAAACTGTTTGAACGTTAAAAATTGAATAGTGCAAATCAACGTCAGTTCATTGAGCACCTCATATATTTCGATATATGCAGTGCGCTTGAATT
>JBBPZG010000158.1:0-4575 GCA_038199095.1 Saccharimonadales bacterium (SeqCode) | reverse complement strand
TCATTCCCAACTAGATTGGGGATCCAGACAAACAAAGAGTGCCAAAGGCACACAGTATACTGGATCCCCGCGTTCGCGGGGACGACGAGGGGGTTTTGAGAGTCAGGTTTTAGTATTTTATAGCCAAAGGGGTTTATAATTTGTAAATAGTAGGAGGGTTATTATGTTTACACTGCCAGATTTGGGTTATCAGTACGATGCGCTCGGTAAATACATCAGTAAAGACATTATGGAACTGCACCATAGTAAGCACCATCAGACGTATGTTGATAAGCTGAATGCTGCTATTGAGCAGGCTCCGGAACTTGCTGGTAAATCTGTAGAAGAGTTGCTAAAGAGTTTAGATGCGGTACCAGAGAGCGTGCGCTCAGCCGTGCGTAACCATGGTGGCGGCCACTTTAACCATACGGCATTTTGGAAGTACTTATCGCCAGAAAGTGGCCAGGAACCGAGTGGCGAGCTGGGTGATGCGCTCAAACAGAAGTATGGGTCATATCAACAATTTATGGATGAGTTTACTAAAACTTCTCTGGCTATCTTCGGTAGCGGCTGGGCCTGGCTGTTGCCGGATTTATCTATCACAACTACGCCTAATCAGGACAATCCGATTAGTGAAGGTAAATCCGAGCCAATCCTTGGCTTAGACGTCTGGGAGCATGCGTATTACCTTGATTACACCTATAAGCGAGCTGATTACGTAGCGGCTTGGTGGCATGTCGCTAATTGGCAAGAAGCAGCCGAGCGTTATTCCCGTGCGGAACGCTCAGCAACCTTATAGCATAGACCTACTATTGTTAATTAATCTGGGTGCTCGTATTAATCCCTAGATAACAAATACATTTTTAATACTGTTTTTAAGTTATCTAAACTTTATCATATATTAGTATTTTAGATAAAATTGTTTGATTTAATGGTTTTTTAATTATTGTCTGTAATAATTACTACTCATGAAATCATTCCTCAAATTATTATTGATCGAAGACAACCGCAGCATAGCTGCCGCGCTGAGTGAAACTTTGCGAGATACCTATACTGTAGAGGTAGCTATATCAGGTAAGCAGGGTATTCTACAATGCGATACTGACACCTACGATATCATAGTGCTGGATTTGAATTTACCTGATGTGTCTGGCTTGCACGTGTGCCAGCAACTCCGCGGGCGTGGTGTTTCGGTACCCATCTTGATACTAAGCGCTGAAAAAGCTATCCTGACCAAAATCAAACTCTTAGATGCGGGTGCCAACGACTACCTAACTAAGCCATTTAGCTTGGGAGAGCTAAAAGCCCGCTTGCGTTGCCTGCTCCGCCAAAGTGATACTAGAACTAAAGCTAGTGGCCAGCTAGAAGTCAGTGGTTTGGTGCTAAATACTGTTAGCCGCGAGGTTAGCCGCGATGGCGTACACCTCAATTTGCGGCGAAAAGAGTTTGCTCTTCTGGAGTGCCTCATGGCACAGGCTGGTACCGTCGTCAGCCGTGAATCACTAACCCGATATGCTTGGGGTAGTACTGAGACACCCTGGACCAATACAGTAGATGTACATATTAAACATTTGCGCGATAAGGTCGACCGGCCATTTAATGTAGCAATGATACAAACTGTGCATGGTGTCGGCTACCGGCTTGTGCCGGCCAGCGTGCCTATCCTAGAGTCGGCCCTACAGCCACGTAACTAATTGTCTATGTCCTACAACATCCTACCGCCTGATCCTCTGACAATTGAGCATACTGCAACAAAACGGCTACTTAGGCCACACCCGCACCGGCTCACTAAAGCTGGGGGCTCAAGCAACCAGCTGCGGCACGAAATCGTCAATTCATTAACTGCTGCTACCCTGAACTTAGAGCACTTTGGCTATCACCATTCAGCCACGCTGAGCGAAGTTTACCAGAGCTTGCAAGAACTTGAGAGTTATCTGCGAATCGCCCTAAACAGTTAGGGCTGTGGCTCCGCCAGAGTCTAGCAAGCTGTACTTCATAAGCACAAGCGTTATACTGGGTCTATGGCCAAAGCAAAACTCCGTGCAAAAACCGCCAATCCCCAGCTTGCGTCGCTCATACTACGAATTGGTCTAGCAGCAGTGTTCATTTACGCGGCGTTTGATGCCTTCAAGGAGCCAAACGCTTGGGTATCTTACGTCCCGGCTTTCAGTACGAAATTTATTGCAGCCAAAATCTCGCTTGACCTAATATCACTCTCTCAGCTAGCACTGGCTTTATGGCTTTTGACCGGCAGGTATCTCAAGTACGCAGCTGCTATTTCTGCGGTTCTACTCGCCGGCATCGTGATATTTAACCTCAACACATTACTTATTACTTTTCGTGATTTTGGGTTGGTAGCCGCAGCTATCGCCCTGATATTCCTTGACGATTAACCCCATAGCTGGTAATACCTTGGGATGAAATACTCATGGCCACCATTGTCACTGTCCTTCGGGAACTGGATTCGAACCAGGCGTTTCTACCACCTGATTTTCGGCTCACTGTAGTGTAGCTTACAGATTGAGATTGTCAAACTATACGTGTGTACCCAAGAACTATATGTGTACAACAACTACTTTAGTATGTTAGCTACTAGTACCCAGTAAGACCAGTATCAACAGCTTTAGAGAAATCATCATTAATTAATATGGGATGTTTACAGAATTTATCGAGCAGACTGGCAGCAATACTCGATCGGTACCCAGACGCACAATGCACCCATATATCTAAATCGTTCGGCACTTCATCTACACGCTCAATTAGTTCATGAAGTGGGATATTAGTTGAGTTTTTGACGTGGCTGTCGTTCCAATCTGACGGTAATCTCACATCAAGCACGTAGGGTCTTTCAGCTAAGGTTTTGAGATCATCAAAACTCTTCACGGGATAGCTGGATTTACTTGCAGCCGCCAAGTAAGGCTCCATTTCATGTGTCGCACCATCAACGAACTGTTCCATGCCGATGCGTGACAATTCTATGTATGCCTCACGTAAATCTTGTGCTGAGTCGCCTACCAGCAAAAGCTTGTCTTCCCAGGGTAGCAGCCACCCTGTATATGTCGCAAACGATTTACCCAGCTCTATACCGACGGCTCCTTCGGGATGGTTGGCCGCGAATAACTTGCGAGAACGAACATCAATCATCCAAGCATTCTTTTGCTGAAGCCATGATGCCATTGCATCAATTGAATACTCATGCATATGCAATTGCTGGATTGGAACTGGCCCCGCTTGGTTCATAGTACCCATATGCGCGTAATAGCGCGGGTATGGTCCAAGACCGGCAATTACTAAACGAACAAACTCATCTTCCGTTGAAGTAAACGCCACATTAGACCGTTTCTCTACGGCCATAGTGCTCTCGCTAGCACCCGATCCGTCAGCTGATGAACAAAAATTTCCAAACCCGTGAGTTGGGAATATCGCGGTGTCATCAGCAAGTTCAGACGCTAATCTTTGGGCCGAATCGTACTGGGCATGCGTTAGCTGATCTGTCATGTCTTTTGAAACTAGATCTGTGCGACCAACAGTACCGTAAAGTATGCCACCGCCGGTAAATATGGCGCTGTCCTTACTATCGGTTACTTTGTAACTCATGTGATGCTCGGTATGGCCCGGTGTATGAAGCCCCGTAATGCTTAGAGAGCCTGTCTCGATAGTTTCACCATCCGCAAGCTCAATAGCTTTGAAAGACGTGCCGCTATGAGCGGGAATGGCGTAGCTTGCACCAAGCTCCCGAGCCAGTTGATAGCCACCAGTGACATAGTCATTGTGCATGTGAGTCTCAAAAACATGGGTAATTTGCACTTCTACAGCTTTGGCTGCTTCCCTCCAGCGCCCATAATCGCGCTGCACATCTATAACAATACCAACTGCATCGTCGTGAATTAGGTATCCACGGTTTCCTAAGGATTCAGTTGCAATAGTCTTAATTTTCATTCGTATCTCCTTGACAATTCCATGGCGCCCCCAGCATTTCGCCACCCGCTCAGTCCGCCTATATTTTCAGTTGCAAAACCTTTTTCTTTGAGGACGTTCGATTCTGTTCCGGCACGACCGCCTGACGCACAATAGAGGTACACTTTCATATCCGTATCTTTAGTGGGCAGTTCTCCGGCGATTACACGGTCACCTGAAAGGTGTACCACACCTTTAGCATGGCCGCTGTGCCATTCGTCGTCTCCACGAACATCCATGAGCACCGCTTTTCCAGCTTGAATTTCTTTCATGATTCCCTGTGCATTAAGCTTCTTTCCTATTCCAAACATTTATCATTCTCCTCTGCCTAATACGGTTATTTTCATGGTTTACCCATCCTTCTTTTTATACATTTCTTGCAAATACCTTGCATTGTTAGGGTTCCTGCAAGCGCACACTCCCCGCTAAGATCCTTCAGTTGGTCGGTAAGCTTTTGGGTTTCGGGTGTTTCGGGTACGTCGCAAATTCGACTACATTTGAGGCACATAAAATGGTGATGTGGCTTGGAACTTATATCATATCGTTCAGATCCATCCGCCAATTTAGGGGCGCAGCCAATCATGCCCCGTTCTTTTAAGCGTCTACTGACTCTATGAATGGTAGTGGCGCTCACTTCGG
>JBBPZG010000157.1:0-3899 GCA_038199095.1 Saccharimonadales bacterium (SeqCode) | reverse complement strand
CGGCGATGCTCCTGGCCGGCAGCGGGGGCATAGAAAGTATCAAATTCTTCCAGGTCGGTTTCTTCAACGGTTATACGGAATTCCTCCATGAGCTCCCGTACCAGAGCCTGCGGTACTGTTTCGCCGGCTTCAACCGTGCCGCCAGGTGATATAAAAAATTCTTTGCCCTTTGAGCGCTCAACCAAAAGTTTGCGCTCGCAGATGATGACCCCGGCCGCTTTATGAATGTCATAGGGCTTTTCCATTGTTAAAGTATACCAAAAGGCTCATCCGTGCTTTCTTTTTTACCCCTGTTTTGCTAGAATTACCTCGTTGTGACGGGCCAAAACTGTAAACGGTACGTTTGCAGTTTTGAGAGGAGCGCCGTAGCTGTAGATCGAAGCTTTTGCCGATAGGCAAAACGAGATAGCAGCGTACGGTGCGACGAGGGGATATAGCTCAGTTGGCTAGAGCGCTTGCATGGCATGCAAGAGGTCCGGGGTTCGAGTCCCCGTATCTCCACCACACTAATTTAGCGGAGGTAACTTATATGGCTGCTCATGAAGGGATAACTCAATTTAAAGATTTTGAAGAGATAGAACAGGCGGGCATAAAGAATATCAGTGATTGGCTTAATCGGAGCAATGTATTAAAAGCTGTTATCGATGGGGCAGCAGAAACTGCAGCTGTACATGTTCATAAGCCGTCTGCTTCATCTGAAGTTCTCGAAGTATAAAATTGCTTTTATGTCCCCTGAATCTTTCCCTATAAACGTCGCTATAGTCGGTGCAACGGGTGAAGTCGGCCAAAGAATGCTATCCTTCCTGGAAGAGCGGAACTTTCCTGGAGAGTTAAGGGTTTTTGCATCCGAACGTTCAGCCGGATCATCAATTTATTACAAAGGTACAGAGCGCACTGTTGAGAACCTTGAACTCGCTGACATTTCAGACACTGATATTGCCTTGTTCTCTGCTGGTGCTTCCGTATCGAGAGAATTTGCTCCTAGATTTGCCGCTAGCAATACGCTAGTAATTGACAATTCATCCGCCTGGCGCAAGGATCCTGAAGTGCCTTTGATAGTATCTGAGGTAAATCCTGAGATGCTTACAAGTATTCCTAAAGGTATAATCGCGAACCCAAACTGTACCACCATGATAGCCATGCCAGCTTTAAAGCCCCTTGACATGGCGGCAGGCCTCTCCTCATTTACGGCTGCTACCTATCAAGCGGTTTCAGGAGCGGGTAGGAAAGGTATTGACGAACTAGGCGCCCAACTGCACGAACTAGGTGGCTTAACCGATGAACTTGTGTCTGGTGTGCCATCCAATCTACCGAAACCGCAAGCTTTCGCAGCGCCGATCGCCTTTAATGTAGTGCCGGTAAATGGAGACTGGGAAGGTGACGAGACGACCGAAGAGCTCAAACTGCGCCATGAAAGCCGGAAGATATTACAGCTTCCACGCCTGGCAGTGGCAGCTACTTGTGTCCGTGTACCAGTAGTAACTGGACACTCCATGGCCATACATGCTCGTTTTGAAAAACCATTGTCGCCTGCCCAAGCCACTGAGATTCTGCAACATGCCCCCGGCGTAGAATTATCGGATATGCCAACGCCTTTAGAGGCAGTCGGCAAAGATGTTTCACTGGTAGGACGTATCAGAAAAGATGAAACCCAGGAAAATTGCCTGATACTGTGGGTAGCGGGTGATAATTTGCGAAAAGGCGCTGCTCTGAACGCCATTCAAATTGCTGAACTTGTTTTACCTGGCCTGCTGGACCATTAATACTTGGCGCAAAACTATACTGAACAAATTTGCCACGATCATGCTGGACTAACTTAAGATCTTTCCTTCATGTCCTGGATGACACGTTGTTGCTTTAGATACCAACCTAGTCGTACAATGAGGCTATTAGCTAAGGGAGGCATAGCATGACGGCGTTGGTTATTTTTCTTATCATCATCATTTTGGTTATTATTGCTTACGGTGTACGAATTGTGAACCAGTACGAGCGCGGCGTAGTATTCCGGCTCGGCAAAGTCCAAGGAAAAATTAAAGAACCGGGTCTGCGGCTAATCATTCCCATCGTCGACCAAATGCGTAAGGTCAGTTTGCGGATTGTGACGCTGCCAATTGAGTCGCAAAAGATTATCACCAGAGATAACGTCTCAATTGACGTATCTGCGGTAGCCTACTACAAGGTTGTCGATCCGACCAAGTCCATCGTCGAGATCGAGAATGTAATCTCTGCTACTTACCAGATTGCCCAGACGACCGTCCGCAATATTGTCGGCCAAAGCAGTCTGGATGACGTACTGAGCGAAACAGTCGCTATTAACGAAAAAATTAAAATTATTCTAGAAGCTGCCACTGAAAAGTGGGGTATTTACGTGAACACCGTAGAAGTCAAAGATATTCAGCTCCCAGATACTATGCAGCGGGCCATGGCCAAACAAGCCGAAGCCGAACGTGAAAAACGCGCTAAAGTTATCGCTGCCGAAGGTGAAGCCCTGAGCGCCCAAAAACTGGCCGAGGCCGCCGACGTAATCAGTGCCCATCCAATTGCATTGCAACTGCGCAACCTACAGGTGTTAAATGACATTGCTGTAGAAAAGAACAGCACCATAGTCTTCCCAGCCCAGTTTATGGACACTGTCCAAAGCGTCAAGAACTTCATGGCCAAAGAACAGCGTTAAATGTCACTGGTTGACTATCAAAAACAAGTCGATGGCCTTGTTCAAACCTACGCAAAGCCTTACTGGAGCCCGCTCAGCAATCTGGCGCAATTAACCGAAGAAGTCGGCGAGCTAGCCTGCATACTCAATCATAAGTATGGCGATAAAAATAAAAAAGCTAGCGAAGAACCGGATGACTTACAGGGAGAAATGGGCGATATATTATTCGCAATAATTTGCATCGCCAATGACCAAAAGATTGATCTAGACGCAGCTTTCAAGCAAGTCATACAAAAAATTCAAACCCGCGACGCAAACCGCTTCCAAAAAAAATAACAAGCCACACTCCCGTCATCCTGAACTAGTTTCAGGACCCCATACGCAAAATCACACAAAGCAATAACTTGATATAACCCCTTATATACCCTAAAATAACAGAGTTGCGGCTCTTTAGCTCAGTTGGTAGAGCAGAGGCTTGAAGAGCCTTGTGTCCTCGGTTCGAGTCCGAGAGGAGCCACCAGCTTTGCCTACAGCAAAGCAATTAACATTTTGCAATGATCATTTAGCAGTGTTGGCCAAAAGCCGTTGGCTTTTGAAAGTATAAATATATCGGCGCAAGCTGGCCATCATTGCAAATTGTTAAATGTTACTTGATAATTGCTTTTGGTAAAGCCAAATGCATACGCGGGTGTAGCTCAGTTGTTTAGAGTGAGAAGTGCCAGTGGCACTTCGCAAGGCAACGCTTCAGATTTTCAACTCGTTGAAAGTATGAAACATGCGGGGTCGCGGAACGTGACCGTCCTTGCCAGGCCAAGGAAAGCTAGCGTAACCGGTCATCATTTGAGAGAATACATGCATACGCGGGTGTAGCTCAGTTGTTTAGAGCGCGTCCTTGCCAAGGACGAGGCCAGGGGTTAGAGTCCCCTCACCCGCACCAAGAATGTTTGTAATGACTTAACCTCTGAAAGCCCGGATTAGGGCTGGCCCTATGGCATTGGTATACTAGACACATAATCTAATTTATGGAGGGTGTAATGATAGATAGAATAATAAAAGAAGCAACAGACGCAGTCAGTGCAGTAATCACCGGCACAGGTGATATCGTAGGCGCTGTAACCACTACAGTTAAAGACCAGATTATTAACGTTGTAACTGGTACGGGTGAAGTAGCGACTTCTACAATTGAAGCTGTTGCGTCTGTTGCAGAGGGCTCTGTATTGGCAGCAGGAAAAGTTGGCTCATCGTT
>JBBPZG010000156.1:0-4401 GCA_038199095.1 Saccharimonadales bacterium (SeqCode) | reverse complement strand
GTGTAGCCATCGGTTATCAGGCATCAAACGCTACTCAATTTGATTCCATAGCTATTGGTAAGTCTGCTACAAATACAGGCGCGAATCAGCTAGTAATTGGTAGCAGTACATCCAATAATAGCTATATTCAGAATGCCTACATAGGTAGCGGTGTTATTGATAGCACGCCAAAAGATTTCACTCTTAATGCCACCGGCAGCTCTACGGCTGGGACGGCGGGGGCGGCGCTGACACTCCAAGGCGGTTCCGGCGCCACGGCTGGCGGCAACACCAATGGCGGCAACCTGGTCCTAAACGGCGGCGCCAACGCCGGAACAGGGACAGTCGGCAACGTCATTCTACAAGGCAGTAATGGTGGCAACGTGGGGGTGGGGAATGCGGGGCCAGGTTATAAGCTGGACGTCTCCGGGGATGTCAACACTACAGGTGTCTACCGCCAAGGTGGTACTGGCGGGGTGAGTGCCACCTGCACGGCGGGCAATACGCCTTCCGGCGTTACTATCGCCGGCGGCATCGTGACCGCAGCCGGGACCTGCGCGGCGTTTGGCGGCTCTACCACCTTGCAGGGGGCGTACGATGCCTCCAGCTCGCCGGCGACGATTACCACCGCCACCGGTAAGGCGCTGGTGCTGAAGCCTTCGGCCGATAGTAACGGTGCCTTCTTTAAGGTTCAGAACGCTGCCGGTACTGTGGACCTGCTGAGCGTGGACGCCTCGACCGCCACGCTGAGCGTACGGAACCTGGCGGTGGCCGGCACGCTGAACGTGAGCGGCGCCGTGACGCTGCAGAGCAGCCTGAGCGTGAGCGGCAACGCCACCCTTAACGGGCATATTATAAGCGGGGGCGCCGCGCCTTCGATCGCTGCCGACAGCGGCGCGGGCACGGGAGCCAGCGTGAGCATTACCGGCACCGACACCGCCGGCACCATTACCATCACTACCGGCACCGCCGGCCTGGGCGTGGGGCCGCTGGCGACCATTACCTTTAATACGGCTTACGGCGCCGCGCCGGCGGTAACCATGACCGCCACCAACGCCAGCGCCGCCACCCTGAGTACCTACGTGACGCCTACTTCCACCACCTTCGACGTCGATGCCGCCGTGGTGCCGGGCGTATCCACCACTTACACCTATAGCTACCACGTTATCAAGTAGGCCGCTCTTTGCGCCGGGTGCCTGGCAAGTTGCCCTGTTTCCGGGGACGGACCTTGGAAAATTAAGCTGGCGGCGCCAGGCAGCAGTTTTGCTCGTCAGTGTAACCACACGTACACTTTCTCCCAAAAACTACTAAAAACTTCAGGTCTGCCACTTCTCATCTGTTTTTCGTTTTCAGTCCGCAAACCCTGCTACGACTGAAAGCCGATAAAACAGATGAGAAATCAAGATAACTGCTAAAGTTTCGCTACAACAGATAGGTGTGGATTAGCTCTTAGCCGCAAACGGGGGTAACTGGCACGCCTTACGGATTCTCTACTATCGGGTCAGTTGGTAAGCGGCTAATCTATAGTATTGCTTGACGAGCAAAAGGCATTACGGATACAATAACCATAAGCAAAAAGTGGAGGGAAGATTACAATGGCAGACCATGAGTGGCCATCGGAAGATGAAGATTTTGATGCAGTAACTGATAGTAAGGCCGGCCGGAAGTCGGTCGCGGTAGTAGATGATGAGGAAAACGAGCCTGTAGAACACGCAACTGACCCAGAAACCACCCCAGAAAGCGAAACAGTATTCAGACACTACCCCGGAATCAGAACCTGCTACAGAGCCTGCAAGCGAGCCAGAGGCGGCTCCGGAAGTGTCCAAAACGCCTGAAACGTCCGGTTATGAGCCTGCCGCCCCTATAAGAGCTGCTACTGGAACAGGCAAGTCAAGAAACTTCGGCCGCACCATATTCGAAGTTGTTCTGGTCTTAGCCGTCATTGGTTTGGCGTTATGGGCCTGGACGCTATCTTCCGACCGAAACAATCTTAAAAAACAGGTGGGCCAACTTAATTCTAATCCGCAAGTCGCCGTCCAAAAGCAGACCGACGACCTGCTCAAGCACGTCGGCGCGCTGATCCAGCTGCCCAAAGACGAAACGCCTACAATAGCTAATGTATCCGATGCCAGCAAGGCCAAGCAACAGTCGGCTTTCTTCGCCAACGCTGAGAACGGTGACAAAGTACTGATGTATGTTAAGGCCGGCGAAGCCATCCTGTACCGCCCGTCAACGAATAAAATCGTCCTAGTGGCACCATTGACCTTTAACAATAACGCTGCCGCTACCTCCAGCACGACCACCACCGGTAATAAAACCACCACACCAAGCACCACCGGTAACACCTCCACCCGGAGCACTACCAGCACAACCACCGGCCACTAACCCTCCGCTACCCTGAGCCAAACGCCTTAGCGTTATCCTGAACTAGTTTCAGAACGCTGCCCACACCCCAGTAAAGACTCCGACCCCCTGCGTTATCCCGGCAAAAGCCGGGACCCAGCCAATAATACGTGCGCAGCACTCCTCCTGCAGCTTGTCATCCCGGATGTAGTCCGCGACCCCTACGAACAGGCAATACGCTAGAGACATCACCCTATCTTCATCCTCAAACCAAACCTCTCTTTCTCCTCATTACTTTTTGAATGGCAAAAAAGAACCCAAAAAGCCACCGCATACACGGAAAAGCTTACTAAAAAGCAGCTGCTTTGTATCCGGCTCTCCAAGCGGCTACCCACTTCTATATTGCTTTTGTTCACGCGGCTTACAAAGCAGCTGTTATTTAATCAGTTTTCCTTTAATGCGGATATACGGCATCCCGCTCTGCGGGATTGTTTAATTGACTGGGTCCCAAAGCTAGTTTGGGATGACGGGCTGAGGGGGGCTCAAGGAGGGCGAAGTGAAGCTTAAGGGGTGTGTGGGATATCTTATTTGCGTAAGTTGGCCGACTTCTATAAACTTGGTATAAGTAAAGAGGGAGTATTTGATTTTGACTATAATTGATCGTATGAAGCAGAGTATGTTGACTGCCCGGATTGCTTTTGTAACCGGTGCCCTAGCGTTAGTGAGTTTAATCGGCTTCGGCGCCGTATCGGCCGCCACCGGTGACATTAGCGGCAGCGGCTATGGCAGCAACAATAACAGCAATACGACTACTAATACGAACTCTACTACCACCAATAATAACAATATTTCCGTTACCAATAGCAGTAGCCAGTCATCGAGTACGGGCAATGCCTCTTCTAGCAACAATACCAACGGCGGCAATGCCACTAGCGGTGACGCCAGCAACAGCAACTCCAGCAGCTACAACTTTACCGTTACTAATTACTAAATCAGCTTGCCTTTAAACTGACCGGGCCGCGGCCGTCCGGTTAGTTTTTTAATTACCAGGACATGTTAGGTAAAGCTAGTGGTTAAGCGCATACTAGGAGGTAACCAGTCAACAGATCCGATTTCAAATAATCTTGCATAACTGAGGTTCGCAAGAACTCCATAAAATACTAACCCCGAAAGGAAACTGATATGTCCAAAGATAGAGGCCGAAAAGCAGTCAAGAAACCAAAACAAGCCAAGCAAGTATAGCCTGGAAACCCCTGCGGGCACTTAGAGCTAACTCACATCTATCTGTTGTAGCGAAACTTTAGCAGCTGCCTTGATTTCTCATCTGTTTTATCGGCTTTTAGCCGTAGCTACTAACTGAAAACGAGAAACAGATGAGAAGTGGCAGACCTGAAGTTTTTAGCTGACAGATAGATGGGGATTAGCTCTAAGGCTTGAGGTCAACTTTTTGTACAATATCGAAATCTTCGTGTTGATCCACGACCTTTTCAACCGATGGCGTTTCATGCCCCGGATAAATTGTGAAGCGGTCTTTGCGCTTATGCAGCTTTTCGTAACTCTCTATTGACGTATGAACATGCTCTTTGCAATCTAAGTCAGAGCATTCACAGACAAAAGCGACGGGCGCACTCACAACTTCTTTTTTGTTACGAAAAAAAGTTTTTATACCCTTACTAGTCTCAGTGTTACGGGCCCTAATTAACTGTTCGTTTTTTATTAGGCGTTGCTTAATCGTGTCGTTACCCACAGAACATCCTCTCAAATATATCTGCCTCTATGTTTATACAGAACGATGTGATTTGCAAGCTATTTCGTTTATATCACACCTTCGGCAAGACAAACTCGGCCACCTACACACATTCACTTTGTCGTCCCCCAATCAAGTTGAGGGCAGGCTCTGAATCGTTCCAGGATCCATGCCATCTGTTCTAGCGTATGGGTCCCCCGATCAGGTCGAGGGCAGGCTCTGAAATAAGTTATAGCTTCACGCCGATCCCGCTTTATTCTTTTAAGGAAGGCGGGAATGGGTTCGGCATATAGTTCTCGCTGACCGCTCGGATTATCAGGATGACAAGCAGG
>JBBPZG010000155.1:0-3795 GCA_038199095.1 Saccharimonadales bacterium (SeqCode) | reverse complement strand
TGCAACCAAGTAACGACGCCCAGCAATCCGCCTTGCTGTAAGAACACCCCTCTCCATGTCATCCTGAATTTATTTCAGGATCCATACGAACAAGCAATACGCTAGAGACATCACCCTATCCTCACCCCCAAACCCAACCTCTCTTCTCCTCATTACTTTTTGAATGGCAAAAAGTAATACAAAAAGCCACCGCCTGGACGGAAAAGCTTACTAAAAACTAGCCTGGTACTAATCCGGCTCACGGTCCGGCTACCCACTTTTATATTGAACCTGCTCACGCAGCATAGCACCAGGCTACTTTTTAATCAGTTTTCCTTTAAGGCGGGTATAAGGCATCCCGTAGAACGGGATACATGATTGACTGGGTCCCAGCGGAGTTTATCCCAGCGAAGGCTAGGACTGGGATGACGGAACGGGGTATAATGTGGGCATATGAATCCCCAAGACCAAAACCAGCCATCTGGCCAGCCTCAAATACGGAATCCACTGGAGACTATGCAGCCTGGAGAGCAAGTGATATTTCAGATCAAGCGGCATCCGATCGGCATATTTGGCATGTATGGTATGGTTGGATTTTTGCTGGTCGTCCTGGCAGTACTGGCCTTTATCATGGCACCAAGCTTTGCCAGTAGCCAAAGCAAAGGGCAGGTAGCTGGAATTGGCGCCGTAGTTTTTATGGTTTTTGCCTTCATTGCATTGATCTTTTTGTTTATTGCCAACAAAGTTTACTGGGGTAATTCCTGGATTTTAACCAGCGACAGTATTACCCAGGTAACCCAGACAAGTCTTTTCAACAAGCAATCCAGCCAGCTATCGCTCAACAATCTGGAAGATGTATCAGCTGAACAAAATGGTTTGCTGACGCATATGTTCAACTACGGAGTAATCAGAGCCGAGACGGCCGGTGAGCGCAGCAAGTTTATGTTCCTATACTGCCCGAACCCGAATTTTTATGCCCAGAAAGTCCTGCAGGCCCGCGAGCAGTTTGAGCAGGCCGGCCGCTACGAGGCCGAGCACTACCAGCAAGGCCAAGCCGTTCCCGGCAGCACACAGTTTACCGGTCAGGCCACGCCTACCTACCCCCAGGACGCCCGCGGATCTGACGTCAACGTCAACAACCAGTAGCGAATCTTAACGGTCAAGCTGCTATCTAGAAAGGGTTGCTGCGAGCCTGATCGAACAAAGAATTGACGCTGACGCTATTATCTTGCAGCGATTGCAGTTGCCGGACTACCGACTGGTCGATATGGATAACATGCGCGGCTTTAACCTGGCTGCTAACGGCGTCGCTGGAAGGTTGGGCATTATTTAAGTTATGAATGCGCAGCAGCACAAAGCCGTACAGTCCGGCTAAGAAGATAATAAAGACCAGCAGACTGTAGCGGCGCAGCGGCTCGAGGCGGGCAAGTATAAGATCCGGCAGTGCTTTTATGCTAAATTTTTTCTCGGAAGTCATGGCTTGATATACTCATTTAGCGTTAGGGTGAACGTCAGCAGGTTGTGATTTTTGCTATCGGGTGACAGGGTAATGGTACTGACTTGGGCGGTACGGCGGTTGTGCTCCAAAGCGCTCAAGAAGTTCACGAACTTGCTATAGAGCACCGGTTGGTTGGAGTCACTCTGGACGGTTATCAACAAGTTGTAGACACCAGGAATATTTTTGACCGGCAGGAGCTGGGAAAGCGTGCCGGCTTTGGAACTGCCACCCGCTGCTGGGCTCGGTGCAGGTGCCACAGCTCCCGTGCTGGGAGCACCGGTAGGAAGCGTACCGAGCGTCGATGCCGGGAAAGTTATTGTCGCCAGGCTGACGTTATTATCGGCGGCAATTTTGACGATCTGGCGCACTGCCTCTGCCTGGTTTTTGTCTTGGGGCACGACTGACTTGGCGATCTTTTGCAGGCTGGCGTAGGTTTTGACATCCTTTTTGGCTTTGGTGATGCTGAGCTGCTGCTGCGAAAGGGCTAAACTCTTGGCCTTGAGTGTTGTCAGATTGGTAGCCCGTGAACTTAGCAGCGAGTTAATGCCATAGGCCCCAGCAATTAGGCCTATAAATAAAAGCCCGATTGAGCCAAGCAATATAAAATACAGGCGCTTACTGGTCATAATGCCCCCGCTTTATCATTGACGAACAGGAACGGATTATTCGGCGCGAAGAGTGCCCGGATATTTACGGTGCATGGATAAGCTGGATTCGCGGCGCTAGTACTGTTACAGGTAATATTCACAATATCGGCTTTGCTGAAGATCTTATTCCGCGAGTCTGCCAAATTCACCTGGACCTGGGTGGCCGTATTATAATCCGTTGCGTTGGCTGCAATATCGATGCCGCCCTGGGTCTGGCTGATATTCAGCCCCGTCAGGTTAGCCTGAGGCGGTATGGTCGCCGCGATCTGCTTAAGTAACTGCGAAAACAGTACTTCTTGCCCCAACACCTTAACCACCAGCTTGAAACTATTGCTGATGTCCAGGATCTGAGACTGGGTAGCGGCAAAGTTCTCTTTTTTAAACTGGGCCTCGGTAGCGGCAATCTGGTTGTTATACCGGGATGAAGCTTGGTGTAGGCTCAGTAAACCATAGGTACCGATGCTGCCCAGGCCGATCAAAGCCAGTACAAAGATAACCAGCCAGCGGCGCAGCCCGACATTCCGCCGGGCGAAACGGTAGCTGCGTTTGAGTTCGGGGGGCAAAAGATTGATCATGATGCGAAAACTCCCTCCGGCCGGGCCAGGCTCAACCCAGCGACAGTTGTGTACATTGGCTTGTCGGCCTGCGAAGGGGGCTGTAACCCTTTATAGTTGAGGTAGTGCCAGGGGTTAGTGTGACGGACGGGCAGGCGTATGGTATTGGTAAGGTAGTCGCTGAGACCAGGCATATTGGCACCGCCGCCGAGTGTAATAATTTGTCCGATAGGACGGGTTGAGCCATAGCGCTCTTCGTAGTAGCGCATCATACGGCGGATCTCTTTGACGATCTGCTGCAGCGTCGGCTCCAGCGCCTTACTGATTTCAGCCTGGCGTTTGCTCACACCCAGGCCATAACGGGTTTTGATAAGCCCTGCTTCCTGGTTAGTGACGTCTAGCTGCTGCTTAATCGAGTTGGTGAAGTTTTCACCGCCACCCTGCACCGTGCCGGTCACTAGGACGTGTTTATCGAAGATACTAATGTCCGAAGACAGTGAGCCGAAATCAATGATAAAGGTTGCCATGTCGCTGTTGACGTCGATAGAAAACAGCCGGCCCGACGAGCTCAGCGTCGGTTCGATGAGTACTGTTTCCAGGCCAAGTATCCGGGCCAGGTCGAGATAAGAATCTACGATGGCCCGTGGTATGGCTACGGCGAACAAATCAGTCGAATCGGCAGTCTGCCTAATTATTTCGTAGTCCAAGTATAACTCCTCAAGCGGCATCGAAATATATTGTTCAGCCTCCAGCTGGACGGCTTCGTCAAGCTCCTTGGCTTTTAGGTGTGGTAACTGTAATGAACGGGTAAAGGTGCGGTAGGCCGGAATGGCCAGCGCCACGCGGCGGGTAGTGATATCGCCGATAAGGTGGTTCTGGAAGAGGTCGAGGGCAGCTTTGGCGATAACTTCGGCATTGGTTACCACGCCGTCTTCCTGGGCGGCTTCGTCAAAAGTAGTAAAACCATAGCCAACCACTTTTGGCAGCTGGGATTTTTTGGGAGTGCTTAGAGGTTGCTCGGCTAGCTGCATAACCTTAAGCGAGCCATGCCCAATATCAAGCCCAAAGAGTGGTTTATCGTGAAAAAAATTGGAGGTTTTCGTTGTTTTCATCTATG
>JBBPZG010000154.1:0-8759 GCA_038199095.1 Saccharimonadales bacterium (SeqCode) | reverse complement strand
ATCCCAGCCTGCGCTGGGATGACAAAGATGGCTGTTGATAGCTTGGAAAGTGGCCTATGAAGCCCGGTGACCGGTTAGTATGTGCTTTTGTGGAGCCGCAGCCCGTCGGGAGCAAGTTTAAAACTTGGCTACTGCATGTGACGATTGTGCCTTGGTTTCGCCTATCTGATGAACCAGCGCGAGTTGCACAGGGCCTGGAAAAAGCTTTGGCATCCGTTAGTCCCTTTGAAGCTAGAATCAGCGAGGAAGCGCGCTTCGGCTCAAAGCGCAGCCGGCCGGCACACTTGCTGGAACCGTGTAAATTTCCTGAAGTGGAGCAAGGCGTCAGAGGCTATCTGCATAAGAAGAGAGCTTGGCTGGTCGATGAAACGACCAAAGTTCGGCGACCGTTTCGTCCGCACGTGACATTTCAGGGGGATACCCACTTACATGAGGGTGATAAAATCTATTGCGACCGGCTGTACATTGTGCAACAAAAGGGCGATTATAAAGAAGTAATGGCGGAGATCAGGCTTGACGCGACAGAGACTTGACCAAACCGTAGCGCGGCACGGGCTGGTGTCAACGCGTAGCCAGGCGGAGAGCTACATCAAGCTCGGCCGGGTGAGCGTGAATAATAAAGTTGTCAACAGACCCGGCTTTCTGGTCAGTGAAAGCGACGATATCCAGCTTAAAGCCACTGAGCAATATGTTAGCCGGGCAGGGTTGAAGCTGGCTTCGGTGGCTGAAGCACTACAGATTGATTTTCAGGGTAAGACTGTATTAGATGTGGGCAGCAGCACAGGTGGTTTTACGGATTACGCGTTACGTCATGGGGCGAAGAAAGTTATTGCCGTGGAAGTCGGCACAAACCAGCTGCACCCTAGCCTGCAGGGTAATGAGCGCATCGAGCTCCACGAGCAGACTGATATCCGTAACGTTACTAAGCTTTCTGATGTGCCCGATATCGTGGTCGCCGACGTATCGTTTATCAGTCTGCGGGAAATTTTGCCGCATGTTGCCACGCTTTGTTCAGCCACCACATCACTGGCTGTCATGGTGAAGCCCCAGTTTGAAGCTGCCCAAAGCTCACTGAAGCACAAAGGTGTTATCAAGAACGATACAATGCGCCGGGCAATCCTGAAGGACTTTGAGCACTGGGCCCAACAAATATTTGTAGTTTTAGATAAGGCAGATTCATCAGTTAGTGGTTCGAAAGGCAATCAGGAGCGTTTTTACCTGCTGCGAAAAGCGGAATAGGAGTTAGCCCAGGTGTTTTTTGAGGGCGTCGATGTCGTGGAGGACTATCAGAGACTGCTTATTGATGAGCAACCCTTTGCGTTCTAAGGCTGATAGTTCGCGGCTGGTGGTTTCCCGTGTGGCATTGACCGAACTGGCAATATCCTGGTGGCGCAGTGGTACTTCTATGAGTAAGCCGTCCTCAGTTGGTTTGCCAAAACGCTGGCTCATGGTTAGCAGGAAAGAGATAATCCGCTCGCGTACCGTGCGGTACTCCAGGTTCAGGATTCGCTCACTGTGCAGGCGGTACATCTCCAGTGTCATATCGAGCATGGGAGCCAGCGCGCCAGGCTTTGATTCAATGTACTTTAAGAAGTCTTTGCGGCTAATCCGCCAGGTTACCGTGGGTGCCAGAGCTTGGTAAATAACCGCCCGTTCCTGTCCGGTCAGGCCCCAGATAAGCGGGAAAATCTCGTCAGCTTTGCGGATAATAAGCAGGTTTTCCTCGTTGTATTTGGTGATGTCGTAAGCTTTGACTAACCCCTGGTAAATATAAAAAACCCCATGCGGGGTATCGCCAGGCCGGATGACAAAATCACCTTTCCGAAATGTTTGTTTGACGCCGCGCAACTTGAAAAGTTCCACCAGCTCAGCCGTTTGCTTAAATGTGGCCAACATATGTTAAGTATGGGAGAGCCAACAGGGAAAGTCAAACTGGGGCCCAGGGGTTATACTGTTCATCAGCACTCTGACCCCTGTTTTGTGATTAAAATCTCACTCACATGGTAAGTATTTTCACCACATTCTCCGACAATCTTACGTAGTATGGAGTAACAAACCAATATAGTTCCAATAACGGGGGAGACTCGCTATGGTAAGCAAAAAATCAATCGAGAAGCAGCTTAAAAAGATTAAATTTAATTATCATGCCTGGGGTAGGGCAGAAGCCAACGAGCTGTCCGGTATTATATTGCCCGACGAAAAGATTTATGAAGCCGTCAACGGTATGTACGACGGGGGCTTTGCTTTACTGGTTGCTACCGACGTCCGTTTGCTCCTAGTCGATAAAAAACCGCTCAATTTTCTAACCGTTGAGGACATGCGGTTTGAGATGATCAACGAAATTGATTATAGCCACCGTTTGATGGGTGCCCGGATTAGTATTTCTGCCGGCTCCAAAAACCTGAAGTTTATGAGTCTGAACCAGCAACGGTTGCGCAAAACCATCGGCCACGTCCAGCATTGTATGGCGGAGTCTAAGAAAAAGCAGTCCGACCACCAGGAAGACCAGAAGCAACACCTGCAACAGATTAACCAGCAGCTGCAGACCTACTTATTGGCCCAGCACCAACAGCAGCAAAAACTGCAGGAACAATTGGAAAAATCAAAGTCGGGAGCTGCTACTCAGGATGGCGCAGAAACGCCAATTGAAGTAATAAAACCGGACCCACAGTTAGCGGACTTTTTATTCGCCCAGAGTTTAATGCAACAGCACAATCTGGATCAGTTAGGCCAGCCGTCAGCAGCAGAAACCACACCAGCTGCCAGTGCCATAGAAGCCACCGCCACTCCTGCTACTTTACCAGCTAACAAACCAGAGCTGGCCTTACCACCTCAAGGTCAGGGAAATCCGGTCAGCACCCAGATGGCCGACTTGTATGCCGAAGGCATGCGCGAGATCTTTGGCCGCAAGCCCCAGGCAGCCGCTAGCCAGAGCCAACCGGCACCTGCCGCTAACAGCCAATCAGATAATCTATCTTCACAGCCTCAAAAGCCACTGCCTGCCCAAAGCTGGTACAACTCCTTTGACGTCAATCCGTTAAAGATTGCCTACTCTAAATTGCCGATGGCGCTCCGTAACCGCAAGTTCGGCCGGCCGTCATTCCATGCGCACAGCCAAACGCCCATCACTCCGACCCGGACGGCCGAGAGTTAACTACTTGCCTTGCAACATGTAGCAATTAGCATGTTGCATAGATGTGGCATGTGTCATGTCACATGTAATAATTGTTCAATTGGGTAATTACTTGATACCTGCAACGTGCTACATCTATGCTCCATGATCAATGAAACATGGCTTATGTTCTTATTTGCTGACGTTGAAGCGGAACTCCACTACGTCCTCTGGTTGCATGATGTAAGTTTTGCCCTCAGTCCGGACTTTACCCGCAGCCTTGGTCGCGACGAGCGAGCCGGCCTCAATTAAGTCTGGGTACGATACAACTTCGGCCGCGATGAAGCCGCGTTCAAAGTCACCATGGATAACACCGGCTGCCTGTGGTGCAGTCGCCCCCTTCGTAATAGTCCAGGCCCGGACTTCTTTTTCGCCCGCTGTCAGATAGCTTTGTAGCCCCAGCGTCCCGTAGGCGGCATGGATTAGCTGCACCAAGCCTGATTCTTGCTGCCCGTAACTAGCTAGCAGTTCCCGCGCGTCCGATTCGTCAAGGTCTTTGAGCTCACTTTCTAACTTGGCGCAGACAAATATAGCCTGCGAAGGTGCTACCAGTCCGCGCAATGCTTGCCGGCGGCTTTCGTCGTCCAGACCGGCTTCGTCGAGGTTGAACAAATAAATGACCGGTTTCATAGTGAGCAGTTGCAGATCGGCGATTAGCTCACGGTCGATCTCGGGATGACCCCAGAGTGGTTCACCATCGTTCAGTAATGTGTTCACCTGCTGGTAAGTGTCGACGAGCGGCTTTAGCTTGGGATTAGCCCGGGCTTCTTTTTCCAGCTTGGGCAGGCGCCTGCCCAAAGTCTGCAGGTCGGCCAATACCAGTTCGGTATTAATAACGTCTATATCTTTTTTGGGATCGTGAGCTTCATCGACATGAGTAACATTCGGATCATCAAACGCCCGAACTACCTGCACGACAGCGTTTGTAGTACGGATATGACTTAGGAACTGGTTGCCCAGGCCCTCGCCCTCACTGGCGCCGGCCACCAGCCCGGCGATATCCACAAATGTCACAGTAGCAGGCACAATCTTATCTGTCTTATAAAGTTCGGCCAGTTTAGGTAGGCGCGGGTCGGGAACCGGCACGATCCCGGTGTTCGGCTCAATCGTCGCAAACGGATAATTAGCCGCCAGAATATTACTCCCGGTCAAAGCATTAAACAGTGTTGATTTGCCAACATTCGGCAGGCCGACAATGCCTATGCTCAACATGAAAACCAACCTTTCTTTCCCATCGGATAATAATATCATGTTAAGTTTATAAACTAGTTGCAAAATAAGCAAAATTATGCTAATGTTTATTAGGAAACCAAAAAAATATGTCTCAAGGTCACGAACAGAATAATCCATTAGTAAAACCAAACTTCGAAGCTTTGGGTAGTGAAGCGCTGGACGCTGCTGGACTGACGTATCAATCTACTGAAGCTCAAACTGCGCCAACTGAACTTGATGCGCTTAGAACATTGTTATCAGCCTCCGAAACGATGGGTGGTAACTTCGAAATAACTCCAGTTTCAGATGTTGGCTATATAGTGCGACTTCCAGCGCATAACGCTGTGCCTGGGAACGACTGGGTCTTATTCGACCAAGACGATACGCTGATAGCCTATTCTGGCGCAAAAAGCGTAAGGCAAAAAAACTTTGAGGACTATGCAGAGAGTACGAGGCTTACATTGGATAAAGCTCAATCTAAGATACTACTAGATGTAACAGATAGGTTTTCTCGATGGCAAGATGGTGACGCTGTTATGTATCATTTGGATGCTCATAAATTAGCGCTCGGCTGGGCAACTTCCGTATTACGTGCCAGTCCTCCTGAAGATATTGATGCCGCCCTACAATCAGTTAAGCTTCAGCTGGAATCGATTACAGCACAGTCTAATGATCCACAAGCAAGTGCAAATGAAGTAAAACCGTTCTATTTTGATAGCGGAAAGCTAGTCTCTAATATTGAAACCCCAAGTGAAAATCTAGATGGTGTGTTTGCCGCCATGATTGAACCGCCAAGCTATGACGATGTTCTGGAAGTGCTTGGGACATTGGCGAATGGTGAAAGTCCGGATATGAGTGTTAATGTGGGCATTTACACCTATGGTGAACCTGCGTTCCAGCTAACGAAAGTCGTGAAACTCATAGAAGCCCAAGCTCGCGAGGACAAAGACCTGCCTATTTCTCAAATTTGGCTTACAAAAGCATCCAAAGGTGTTTTTATTAATGAACTTGTTAGCCAATTAGCCATTGAGCAGGCAGAAACAGAGAGTCCACAAGCAGGCCGAGATGACGCATTGAAAACCGAACTTTTTGATGAAACGCCCCACGTTATAATGTTGGTTGATGATAGCCCTAAGGAACTGGATGGTTTCTCAGGAAGTAGCAAAGCTATTTTTGCTAAGACTGGGACTCATCTTGCCCGAATGCGGTTGATAAAAAGCGATACAAAATCTGAGTCAAGCGACTGGGGACTTGCGGGTCATAAGCTGCATTTAAATACCGGAGTTGGTTTATACGACTCAAGGCCTGATGATAGCGGCTCGCTGCCCGCTACGATTTATCAATATCTGACCTCTAATCTCTCGTGGACAATATCAAAACGCTTTGGGCATTCAGTACGCCCAGAGCCAGCATTAGCTAAAAGGCTCAATAAGAGAGTAGAGTCTTACGCAAAGAAAGCCGAGGGAGCGGATTTTGCGGGTGGAATGCTGTTGGTTGAGTTAGACGAAGGGTAAAAGAAGATAGTGGAAGGTTTAAGATTAGTGTTTAGCTATAATTCAGGTTTAAATTAAAATTGACTTTAAGCCAATTTTGTGATACTCTCAATATAGCTAAGAAAAACAAAAATGGCAGAAACACTTACTACGACTAGCCCCAACATACAGATAGACGAGCAGCCTCAGCAGCGTGCAGCTAGTACGCCTTTAAACCCTAACTCGTTAGAAGCTGTCGGAAATGTTGTTCAGAGTTTCTATGGCGGTGAAGATCATTTTATAGGCCGCACGCCGGAGGGCGAATATAGGTCTATAGTAACGAAAAATGAAGATGGTGCGTCTATGAATGAGACTGCTGGCTCAGGAGAAGATCCATCCAGTGCACTTGAGAGTGCGTTAGAAGGTATGCGTTCCCTTGAAACTGTACAAACCCGCCCCATTGTACGTATAAAAATGAAAGAGGATGCTGGCGTAGATTTTACTGAGCTCGGTCATTATTCTCCTAAAATAGCTCCTAGCACAGAGGCATACCCAGTACCGGATTATCTTGGAGGTACTCTTACAGATTCACCATATGCAAATATGACTTATAAAGAGACAGAAGCTAAAGAGGGTTGGGACAAGCAGCTAACTGAAGTAGTGTCTGGTTATTTAACTGGCAGCGAGCATGGTCGACAACTTGGACAAGAACTTAAAATTACTGACCTTAGTGCATTAACGCCTGAACAAGCAGTAAAACTCAGTTTAAGTGTAGTGCAAAACCTCTCTAAGTACTCTAGAGATGAAGAAGGTAAGCCTGACGGAAAACGTGCTGACGGATTGACTGCAATGCAGTTACTAAAAGAGGGAATCGCAAGCAAGGACGACCCAAACTGGAAAGGCAATGGCGTTTGTCGAAACATAGCTTCTAATACTAAGGCTGTATTTGAAGCCTTAAAGATGAATCAGGGCGAACACAGTATGCTCAGAAATACATACGCCGTTTTTGAAACAGGTTACGATGGCGAAGGTTATGACAATAGGCGAGAAGATGTTGACGAGAAGTCACGAACAATTAATCTAAATCCCAAGGCTTTGCCTGGCCATGCATGGGTAAAATTTATAACCATTGACGGTAAAGGTTCGGCTAACATTGCTATTGTTGACCCTACTTGGGCACTTGAGCGGGATGCTCCAACAGCCCTGCAGCATATGGACTATACACTGCCTCGTATGGCAAAACTGGCAGGTGAACTATTTGCTCGAAGCGAATATAAAAAAGAGGCTTTTGAGGAGTTGAGCTATTATTACGACAAACTAGAACAGAGAACAATTGTCGACAGGTCAGGCCCAGAGAAACGTGCAAAAATAAGACAGTTTGCAATGACGGAATATCTTAAGGCAGCTGATTTAGTGTTGCCAGAACTTAAAGAGGGCGACAGTCTTCCAAGCGTTCCTAGCGGCGTAAAAGCTGCAGCTTATCAACTTAAAGACAAGTTACAAGATAAAGAATTAGAAACTCTTTATAAAGTTTCACAATTCGCCCCTGTTGAGAATTTTAAAGCTATTGTGGAATCCTATGCGAAAGGCACTACTTTTTCAAGGCCTGAGTGGCAGCGCATTGAAAGGTTAGTGAAAAGTAACGAAGGTTTACAAGGAGAGGTATTTAGCGTTCTAGGTGAGCAGGGAATTCTAGATTTTGCTAATAAGAATGGAAGGTTCAGAGCTAGGGTTAGAGAGCTAATGCCAAACGCTCTTCCCTCGTTCGATCCTCTTAACAGTGCAGCAGACGCAAAAGAACTTAGCTTTTTAGCTGAACGAGGTAATATAAACGAACGCAATCCTAAGCTTATAATACGCGAAGCTCGCCGTAGACTACAAAAAGCAGCTGGGGATGATGCTTTGTTTGAAGCAATAACTTTCGGACGCAATGATTATGACTTAATGAAGAATTATGCTGGCTTACGTGAGCGCATAGGTAAAATCGCTAAGCCGCAAGCAGCATAATTATTTAGCAACGAGACTTTTCTCTAGCCGTTTAGCGAAATCGGGGGAGTAACCCTTTTTGCCCAAGTCGGGTTTTGGCATTTCTATCTTTATTTCGAATGGTAGGTTTATTTTGTAGCTATGCCTATTCGCAAGGACACAACCTACGCCGTCTGTTAAGGCTAACATAATTTTGAATGAAAGTTCAGGAAGTAATGCATTGATGTATAGTATTACATTTGATATAGTAATGACTATGACATACAGTACTACCCTAACGAGTAAGGGCCAAATGACGTTGCCGGCAGCATTTCGCAAAAAGCTCGGCTTGAAGCCAGGGGAGCAGGTGCTAGTAGAAATGAGAGGGAACAAAGTTGTTATTCAAAAGAATAATTGGCTTGAAGATCTGCGACGTTTGCAGAAAGAAAACCGTGCGTATATGAAAAAACGCGGTATCCAGCCGTTGACCGACGAAGAATTAGACAAGGCTATAGATACTGCAGCAGAAAAGGCCGCCCTGGAGCGCTATCAGCGCAGTTTGGAATAGTGTTAGATGAAAAGCTTGGATACAAATACGCTGCTGAGGTTAGTGCTAGCCGATATTCCCAAACAAACTGCTGCCGTAGAGGCGTTGCTGGCTGATACATCACAAAAATTTGCCGTAGCAGACTTAGTTTTTGCCGAAATGGTTTGGGTTCTGCAAGGTGGAGTGTATGGCTACGACCGCCAACGTATCGCAGCTAACTTACGATCAATTATTGCCATCAATCATATTAACTGTAACCGCATGATGCTGCAAAAAGCCATTCCACTTTACGTTAGCCACCCAAAAATCTCATTTATTGATGCATGTTTATCAGTTTATGCTGAATTGAATAACGCTACACCATTACTGACGTTTGATAAAAAACTCGTCT
>JBBPZG010000153.1:0-2832 GCA_038199095.1 Saccharimonadales bacterium (SeqCode) | reverse complement strand
TTTTTTGGTTCTTTTTTGCCACCAAAAAAGAATGGGAGAGAAGAGAGGTGTGGTTTGAGGATGAAGACAGGGTGATGTCTTTAACGTACTACCTGTTCGTATGGGTCCTGAAATAAATTCAGGATGACAATTGGGAGTGCTGCGCACACTTATTGACTGGGTCCCGGCTTTCGCCGGGATGACGTGGGGAAGGAAGTGGGAGGACGCGGAGTTGCAGGGTTTTTGGAAAAACCATATTGCCAAAGCCAGGCGGGCTCGCTATACTACTTGGTAACGTTGTTTGGATAACAATAGAGGCGTGACAGAGATTATATGCTAGATATATTTATTACATCCCGGGTACGGCGCAAAATCATCGTGATTTATGCCAAATACCCTGATTTTAAGACTCACGTGCGTGGTCTCGCCAAGCTTATCAAAGAGGATGCCGGCAATATCCAGCGCGAACTTAAGCGGCTCGAAAAGGTCGGCTTCCTAGTCTCTGAGCGCCAGGGCAATACGAAGGTCTACTCTACAAATAAGCAGTTCCCAATCTTCCGCGAGCTGCAAAGCATCGTCCTCAAATCGCAACGCTCCAACCAACAAAAACGCATCACCGGCTAAGCACTACCTTCAGTTTTGTACTTATATTCAAATATTCTATTCAAATTTGCACTAAAAAGCGACACTGTGCCGGTATTGACAAAATCACATTTTTTTGCTAGAATACAAAACAAGAAAGAAAAACAAAAATATATAAAATGAATAAATTATGGTTGAAGAAACCCCAATGTCATAGATGAAAGCTTGAGCACCGTACAGAGTGCGGCTGAGCAGGTGTTAAATGATCTAGGCCAGGATAGTAATCACGGTAGAGGGTTGTATCATGGTGAACTTATCGCTGCTAAGGTCGAAATTGGCGCTGATAGTGGTACGGTAGTTAGAACACCCAACTCTAGCTTCAGTGAGACATCTGTCCGCGGTCCTTCTGTTGCTCGCGTAGAAAAACAAGGAAGGTATGAGGCTTCAGCTGACGCCACTCGCGTTACTCGTCTCCTCACTGAGCGCGACAAGACAACACGGGCACGAACTAATGAACAGAATAGTCTGCATGGCAGTTTGTTCCATGAGCACACCTTTACGGAAGAAAATGCGGAGAAAGTGGGTGCTATCGTTGCAAAACGGGCAATTGCAGATATACAAGAAAGAGCTGCCATATCCGATTCAAAACCAGTCCCAACTAAGCGTATGGAATATCCTACTCAGCCAACTCTTCCTCCCCATGTGCTAGCGGTTCAGCCCAAAGGCCCGGATCCAGTCAGTCATATCGAGTAGATTTAATAAGAACTTGTGCCGAGAATCTAACAGGGGTTGCTTTTGCAACCCCTGTTTAGTACAATAATTACCGATGATACAAGTAACTCGTAAAGACGGCAAAGAATCAACTGAAAACCTGCTGCGGCGCTTTAACCGTAAGGTCCAGCAGTCCGGCGCTATTGCCGTCGTTAAAGGCAACCAGTATTTCCAGAAGCCGGCCAGCAAGCCGGAGCGCCGCCGTAAGGCCATAATCCGCCAAGAGCGAAAAGCTATCAAACTTCGCAAAATCAAGTTAGGCCAGCGCTAAAAGCAGATGTTAGAACAGCAGCTTGAGCAGGACATAAAGACCGCCCTGCTGGCGGGGGATAGCACCCGCGCTACGACGCTGCGTGGTCTCAAAAGCACGTTATTAAATGTTAAAGTTGCCACCGGCAAACGCGAGAGCGGGTTGAGCGACGAAGAAGTGCTGCCAGTCCTAGCTAAAGAAGCCAAGAAGCGCCAGGAAAGCGCTGATTTATATATCCAAGGCGGTGCCCAGGAGCGGGCGGATAAAGAACTAACCGAAAAGGCCATTATTGAAGCCTACTTACCAGCCCAGCTTAGCGAAGCCGAGATTACCCAACTGGTTGAAGCAGCAATTTCGCAGACCGGCGCCACCGGCCAGCAGGACATGGGAAAAGTCATTGGTGCTGTCCGGGCCAAGGCCGGTGCCAGTGCCGACGGCGCCCTCATTGCCCGCCTCACCAAGGAGAAGCTGGGCTTATGAATGCAGCGGCTAACAGCGAACAGCTAACAGCGAACAGCCTCACGATTGGAGGCCAATCGTGATCATATTGATGGGCGTAGCCGGCGCAGGTAAAAGCATGCAGGGCCGCTTGTTTGCCGACGAGCATGGTTACGCCTGGATTTCGACTGGTGAACTGTTCCGCGTATTAGTAACCGGCCAGCGCCGCCAGCAAATGCTGGAAGGCAAACTACTGAGCGACGACGAGGTTATCAAACTAGTCGATAAAACATTAAAGCTCATCGATCTCGACAAAGAATTTCTGCTCGACGGTTTCCCGCGGACTAAAATCCAGGCTGACTGGTTGCTGGGACAGGTGAAAGACGGTCGCTTTAAACTGACCGCCATCTGTAATTTATCGGCTACCCGGGAAACTGTCAAAGAACGGTTGCTGGCACGCGGCCGCCAAGACGATACTGCCCAGGCGATTGAAAAACGTTTTACTGAATACGAAACACAAACCATGCCGATCCTGGACTATTTCCGCCAGGCGGGCGCTCCAGTATATGATATTGACGCCGGCCAGAATCCCCAGGTAGTCCACGACCAAATCTTAGGCTATATCCATAAAGACCAATAGGATCCCTTAGTGCAGACTAAAATCAAGACTGCTACAGAAATCCAGGCCATGCGCGACAGCGGCCGGATGCTGGCTACTGTGTTGCAGGCTCTCCGCCCACAAGTAGTGCCCGGCCTCTCTACAAAGCAGCTGGCTGACCATGCCGCGCAGGAGCTTAAAGCGCTGGGCGGCC
>JBBPZG010000152.1:0-8355 GCA_038199095.1 Saccharimonadales bacterium (SeqCode) | reverse complement strand
TAATATTTTGGTGCCCACTCATTCTTTTAGTGTTTCCCTTATCTTGTCTTGCTCATAATTATAGCATAAGTCTAATCCATAGATTATTTCAAAAGTTAATTTTTTATCTAATCCGTCGCTGCTAGAGTGTTAGGTGTGAGAGCAGGAAAAGGTAGTAACTATTAACGAATTACGAATGTTGTCATCCTGACATGGAGAGGGCTGTTACAGTACCGGGGCCAAACTGGTTATGGAGTCGTACTTGCCGGTTTGCGGGCCCTCGGACGGCGCAAAGGCCGGTTGCGACATGAACAGTTCGGGGCTAAAGTTGAAGATTTCGGCGGCACAGTCCTGGCTGGAGCCAAAGACAACACCACAGTTATGCGCACCGCCGCCGAATGGATTTTCGCCGCCGGTGCTATAGCGCAGCGAGCTGTAACTGCGGTTTAGCAGTACCTTGTCGGCCACAAAGGCGCCGTTGACGGTCAGCTGGTTCTGGCAACTGTCATATATGTCCGTGACACTGTAGGCGCCGGTGCTTTGGGCGCAGGTGTTAATGTGGCCGCCACTGCTACCCGATGGCTGCGCTACATAGACGCCGTCCAGCTGGGTGACGCCCGGGCTTATATAAATGTTGCCCTTGGCAATCAAGTAGAACGACGGGATGTCTTTTATGGAACTCCGGGCGGCAGTCGAATACTTTATGCCGCCGGCCGAACCGCGGGTTATGTAGACATCACCCTTCACATAAATTACCTGTTTCGTACCGTTACTAAGTGTATCGCCATTAAGCACTTCGGCACCGGCAGTGGCATCATAGTATTGCACCCCGTTATTTGCGGTATCGCCGACCGAAGGGCTGACCCCGGTGGTGGTCTTGGGAGCGCGGCTAAAGTAATTCGGCACGCAGTAGTTGCTGACACCCACCTTGCCGCCCAGCTCCTGCACGTTGAGCAAGCCAGTCGGCGGGGCGCTTGTAGTATTAGCAAAGGTAAGGCCCATCAACCCGGTTGGCGGGTTAGACCGGAGGTTAGCGCTCGGCACCCCCTCGATGATGTCCAGGGCCTGGACGCCAAACTGTCCGCCCGATCCGCGCGGCAAGGCCCCGCTGTTGGTGCCCTTGTCGTAAGCTTTTATGTAGCCGGCGCTGGCAGAAGCCATACAACCTTCGCGAAACCCGCCGCCGGCCGACACGTCGCTGCCAAAGAACTGGGCATACGGCTGGTTGTACACGGTTGCGCAGTCCGGCCCGGCGCTGCCAGACGTCTTGGTCTCCTGCAGGTCGCCAGGACCGCCCCCACCCACGTAACCCTGAGTATATTGGGCGCTAATTTGGGCGCAATACCCATTGCCAGCGCTAATGGTAACCGGGGGTAGCGATCCGGCAATCGGTTTCGTGCAACCGTACCCGGGTGTTGCCGGTGGCGGCGTATCCGCGCTGGCCAATGTTGCGCCACCCGGCTGCTTATCCAGTGTGCTATGGGTCGGAATATTTACAGCGACGCTAGCCGAATTACAGACCTGGGTGTAGTAGTTGCCCCCGGTAGGGTCTTCACTATCAGGGGTCAATTGGACCTTGGCGTCGAGCGTAGCCGTGAAATGTTCGTACACATCTACCGTGCCCGTGCCCGTGCACGGCGAGCCAAGGCTGAACCCGCCATTGGTATACCAGGGGGTGAAGCTTAGCGGATACATTTGCGCATTAGCCGGCGCCGGAATATAGATATTCATAACCTTGGTCTCTCCTCTTGTGAGGTCACTATATAGCCGATGGTCGCCTCCCGTCCCTTTGACGCCTACATACCAATACCACGGCGCGTAAGGGTATGGGTCAGGCAGATCATTTTCGCCAGTATCATTCGTCAGGCTTATGGTTACTTGCATAGAATGCCCGGCTCGCACAATACCGTTTGGCCCATCGCCGATTACAGAATCAATGTTGCATTTAGCGTGGTAACACAGAGATGTTTGGTCGATGGTATACTGTGGTTCGGTTCTCCAGCCGTTGATATATTCCTGCGTTATGATGATTATCCGCACGCTCTGTTGCACCGGATGGTAAGTAAACGTCTTGCCCGGACCGGCGTTTACGTACCAATTCGTGTATTTCTGGTAGGTATTTACCGAGCTGAATATCTTCCGCACCGGATGGCCGTCCAGCAATCTCGGAGTAGTGACCGTAGTACTAAAGCAACTCCCGCTCCCGGTGCCGCTCGTTGGCGGGTTACCACACTTATACTGCTTATTCACGTCCCGTACTTTGATAAAGTCGGTAGGGTTATTGGGGTCACCGCCCACCTTGAGCGCCATGATGGTTATGCGCCGGTCCTGGTTGTTGTTGAACAGTTGGGTCAAGGTGGCTGTATCGTTGATAGTAAAGCTGCCATGGTCACCATAACTGTTGTTGGAATACCTGGCCGTGCCTGTAAACGTATGTACCCTGCCGCCATAGTCGGGCGTCGCCCTCTGCCATATTTCGACCTTGTATTTTATATCCCGGTGCTGGTTATCTTTATTGTCTTCACTATAAAGATAGCCATGTATGTAATCGCAGGTTAACTGATCGACAGCCGCGTGGTAGCACGGCCCGCGCTGCACGTCGTTTTCCCAGACTTTCTGATAGTTACCACCTCCCCCAACGTCCCTTACCTCCAGCGTCACATGCCTGGACGCTCCGTCTGGCGTCGTCTGGCCAGGCGGCGAGCCAACGGTAAATTGATCGGACAAATTCACGTTTTCATTAATGTTCTTGCCGTTACCGGTCTTTACCCATGCATCACTGCCCCGGCCAACCGTAATTCTCCAATCCGGCGTCCCATCCTGGGCATCGGCTGCCATCCCTTCAATCCTATCGCACTGGATTTTGGTCAACTTCCCCGTCGGCTCGGTGTTGCACTTAAGACCAACATCGAAGGAGTTCTGGCTGAACGGTACGAGCACCTGTAGTGCATTAACACCTCTAAGTCTTTCCCACACCCATTTATACTGATAGCCGGCTTTAATTGGCTCTCGTGCAACCCTTTTTGCGCCGTCTCCGCCTAGATTGTTCGTTCTTGTATCTACATTTTTGCTCCAGGTACCGTCAGGTTTATACTCGTCAAGATGCCAATAGGCACCACTCGGCTGTAATGTCCCTACGTCAGCGTCCTGCCACTTCAAATAGATATCACCGTCGTTAAAGTCACAGGTAGGCGTAAAGGCAAAAGTTACTGTCGGGCTGGGGAAGATTACGAAACCGTCCTGATCAAAGGATGTTTTTCCTCTATTAGGATCTCCCGCAAAAGAAACGCTTGCGTTACCGCCCTGTGCTCGTACATAAAACGGCTGGTGTCCTTGGCCGTTAATTTTATAAATGTGTAGATATATTGATTTAAGTTGTCCATTGTACTTGGGATCGGTTGGTCCCATGGTGGCATAGGGAAATACTAAGTCATTACCGTCATTACCTTGACAGTCACCACCATTAGTGTCTTTGGTAACAGATCCTCCACCCGTATCTAGAGTAGCCCTCAAACCTGGCACTCCTGCGGTCCTACTCACGCAGGCATCAACCACCGTCACCCTTACAGTACCCCCATAGTTACCATCAGTTGTAATCTCAAAGTTTGAATTGGCAGCATTATTACCGGAATTAGGTCCCCGGATCGCTACATCGGCTACAGATCCGCCGCCTGGATAGGTAGTTTGTGCCCCGGCATACACTTTATCAGCCAGCCATAACCCACTTATAAATAATATGGCTGGCAGTGCGCTGATCGCTATAAGCCTTGCTGTTTTCCAGAAGACCTTAGTGTTCATTGTTTCTTGGCTCTTATCTCTTTAAGTGTCTGCTGCAACTCAGAAGGCAATGGGGGGTTAGGCGAACCTGGCGTAATCGGATGTGCTTGATTGTACTTCGTATCGACGATTTCCCTGTCAACAGTTGCTACGCTCGTAGCGTCGTGATCCTTGAGGTAATAGCCACGAAGTTCCTGCAGCGTACCTAAGGCGCCTTTATACTGGTTGAGTCCCATTTGGCAGGAAGAGCGGTAACTCAAAAGCGCAATTGAATCTTCAACTTTTTTAGTACTAGCTCTTTCATGCTGTAACACTTGCAGGCCTTTTTTACAGTCGTCGGCATTCACTAATGCAGTTATTTTGTCCCTGTTAATTTTATGAGCATTGTAGCTATATAAAGCATACCCACCAGCCACAGCAACTAGAATAATAAGACATGTAACAACCGTCTTGAGTAATCTTTTATTGCCAGGGACAGAATCTGCATTATTTGTCTTTTCAGCAGGCCCCACATTTTTGCTCATGTGTATGTGTCCTATAACTTCACAGCTATTGTACAGCGCTTATGTTTGTTAAGCAACTGTCCGCCAGTAAACCATACTTGTCACATGGGTAATTCTAGTCAAAGTAACTTGTCCCTAAACTCTAATCAACTCAAAAGCCCTACCTCTATGTTAATAGGGCCCGCAATACGCCTTACTTACAAATGTTTTTGCTACGACTAAAAAGTAGTACCGACGAACTCTGTATTCCTCTGCCGTTATTAGAACGGAAGGCATGTTCGAAAGTTTGTGATTGGTCTCCAGTAAATTTTTCGTGAATTTTTACGCGCACTTCGGCATTGCGGTTTTGACCATTTTTACAGAGATTGCTGGTACCACGTATCCGTGTCCAATTACGCTGATATTTCTCTGAAAGCCCGTAGTTATATACCAGGACTTCACGTAAGCCGTCGGTATGCAATACACTGTTTCCTAGTTGTTTGAACCTGTGGGCACCAGGTCGCTTGATCTGAGTAGAGACCCGCTCTGTGTATTTACCTACGATGTCACAGTACTGAAAATACTGACCGCCATCGAATCCAACTGATACCGCTCGCTTTTTTGCGTTGTATCCAAACACCAGGCGTGGATCTTGGTGGAGCGTCTGCCGGGGGCAGGCTCCAAACATGCTGTATCGCCCTTGGTCACCTACCCACTTTTCGCCGCTTCGGAATGGATCAGCTAGGTATTTTTTTATGGCTCGCTTATAGCTAGGGTCTTTTGTATTAACGCCTGCAGCCGTAGGAATGGCTACAGGGCAATCGGTAACTATTGCTTTGCCGTCACTGTTGATTTCAGCTTTTTGGATACCTGGTTTATTCGGGGTGCAGGTATAGTCGGCTTCTACTTTGCTGGCCGTTTCGGAAATATTACTTGCGGTGTGGGTGCCGCCTAGTTTTTGGACTTGTTCGGCAACGTTATAGCCTATTTTGTCTAGCTGTTTGTTCACATATGCTAAGCCTCCGGGGTCAGGCGGCGAGATGCTTGCCACGGGCTGGGATGGGTCACAGGACGTAACGGTGCTGGCGGCGGTATCCAGTTGAAAGGCTTTGCGGTAGCTTGGCGTGTAGCAGACACCTTCTGCGTCCAGGCTGTTTTTTGCTATATATAATGAGCCGAGCTCGAAGTAGGAGCCACCGGTGTAACCATCTAGACCCTTATCTGATTCATGGAGTATTTCGCTTGGCGTTTCAAAACTCTGCACCCGGTGCGTTACCGGCGCAGGCGTAGCTTGGGTGCCGGCCTCGGCTCTTTTGGCCAGGGCCAGGCCGCCGCCGGCAAATGCCAGGACGCTAGCACCTACCCGTAAGCTATTCTGGCTGTTTTGGAAGCTTGCTTGGGCAGATTCAAGCGCACTGCCGCCCAAGTCGCGGACGTGCTGCAAAAAGCTCGGATCGGCCAACTCCTGCTCTACAGGTGAGGTTACTGGTTCGAATGTGTGTGGTTCAAATGATTCTGGCATAAACTTTTCCCAAATACTTTACGTTATAAGTCTGACTTTACCACATATTTATCTATAATAAAATTGCTCATGCTTATAAATCTTTGCGATAATTATCACACACTAAGCTCTTGGCCGCTAGCTATTAGCCCGTAGCCGCTGCATTACATGAATTCATTAGCGTTACTGTAGCGCATGCGGCCTTTTAACCGTAGAGCTGCGAGTGAGTTCCTATCATCTGATATATGTACATCTCCTGACCTCTAATTTTGTAGAGCGCTCGTAAATCGCCAGTTATATTAATGCTATAAAACTGATTCATACTCCCCTCTAGCTTATGTAGCCTTAACAGGGGGTTATTGGGTTGCTCTTTCCACAGTTCTATTCGTAACTTCGTTTGCTTTTGCAGGTCGGGCGGTAATTTTTTGTACTGCTTTTTGTATCGTTTGGAGAATAGGATGGTCATTCGTCGGGTGAATCAAGCCAGGCAAAAGCATCTTCTAGGTTAGTAAACGCCGGCGATACATTAATCCCCTGCTCGGCTTCCTCCGCTATTCGTAATAATTCGGCTTCAATTTCTGGTTTTAAGCGTGGTGGGTCACTGATAGTGATACTACGCGTTCGCACAAATTCTCTCAAGGAAGCAGCTACTACAGTGCTCATAGGCAAACCTATTGCTTTGGCAGTCGCCTGGGCTTGTTTTTTCAAATCATCATCGATTTTGACATTTAACACAGTACTCATAACCAAAGTATATACAATGGTTAAATTCTCGTCAATCTTACCTTACGCTTAAAATTTTACTTTGTCATCCTCAGCTTGGCTGGGGATCCAGAAACTACTCGTGGTTACCGTTTACCATACATTATCCGTGATCCGTTTACCGCTATACTGTGAATCCTCACAGCAAGACATGGAAAACGGTGAAGGGATCATGGTAAATGACTTGTCTGGATATCCAGGCAAGCTGAGGATGACGAGACGCCAGCTCCCAATTCCCAGCCTCCTATTATCCTTTAGGCGACACCTACCGGTTCGGGTTGCTGCGCGGCCTCGACGGCACTAACCCGCTGCTCGCGGAGTACTATCGTTGCAATGATAGAAGCGGCAATGCCAAAGGTAGAGGCAATCAAAAAGCCCTCCTGGAAACCGTGGACAGTAGCAGCGGTTACTACACTTCCGTCTGGCTTAGCTTGTAAATGCAGGTTCTGGATGTAGTGCGCGGTGGCCGAAGTAGCAATCCCGGTCAGTACGGCCAGGCCGATCGATCCGCCGACTTGCTGGGAGGTATTGAGTATGCCCGAAGCCAGTCCCGACTGGTCGTGCGGCACGCCCGAGGTTGCAGCGATGCTAACGCTCACAAACGTCGCGCCCATACCCAGCGCCATCACCATCATGCCCGGGGCGACATTGCCCCAAAAAGTACCGTTTACTGGAATAAATGACAGCCAGAACAGGCCAGCCGAAACAAACAATGGCGCCACCATCAGGATAGGCCGGAAGCCGACCTTGTTGATCAAGCGCGGCACATTGGTGGCGGCAACGGCGATCATTACTGGCACGACCAAAAAGCTCACGCCCGTTTTGACAGGCGAGTAACCAAGGATTAGCTGCAGATAGAGCGTACTAAAGAAGAAAATTGAAAACAAACCGGCGGTTATGCAGAGAATCAGCGCGTTAGCCCCCGATAAATTGCGGATGCGGAAGATACCCAGCGGCATTAACGGGTGGCGGGCCCGAGCCTCATTAATAACAAATGCCGCTAATGCCGCCAGCGCAATTCCGAAGTGCAACAATGAAGCACCGTTGGTCCAACCTTCGGCCGGTGCCTTCACCAAACCATAGACCAGTATCATTAAGCCACCAGTTACAAGCACAGCCCCGGGCAGGTCGAGGTTGTTATGCTCAGACTCGGAATCATGACGACCGAGAACGCGCAAAGAAGCTACTACTACCAGAATACCCACGGGCACGTTCACAAAGAAGTTCCAACGCCAGTTCAGATATTGGGTCAGGATACCGCCCAATAAAACGCCAACCGCCGCACCGCCGGAAGCCACCGCGCCCCAGACGCTCAGCGCCACGTTGCGCTCATGCCCTTCCCGGTAGGTTACTAAGACGATCGATAAAGCTGCTGGCGACATAAATGCCCCAGCTAGGCCTTGCAAGGCCCGGAAGACTATTAGCATACCGCCTGACTGCGACAATCCGTCGGCCAACGAAGCCAGCGTAAATAACACCGTACCAATCATAAACACTTTGCGCCGGCCAAACAGGTCGGCCGCCCGGCCGCCCAGTAGCAAAAAGCCGCCAAACGTCAGCGTATACGCCGTAACAATCCATTGCAGGCTGGTCTGCGACATAGTGAAAGCTTTCTGGATAGCCGGCAGTGCCACATTAACGATCGAAACGTCGAGCACCACCATAAACTGTGCCAGCGCCAGCAAAATCAGTATCAACCAATGGCTCGTTTGTTTAGGCCCCATCCCCTATTTCCTCTCCATAGTGAAAGCCGAGCTGGCGGTGTCAGGTAGTAGTTTTTGGGAGGAAGTGTACCCGTAGTACGCTGACGAGTAAACCTGCTGCCTGGTGCCGCCAGGTGGGCTTGCAGCGGGG
>JBBPZG010000151.1:0-17805 GCA_038199095.1 Saccharimonadales bacterium (SeqCode) | reverse complement strand
TTCGTGAGTACTGTTGGCATCAACGAACAAACCATACGCCGGTACATCGAACAGCAAGGCCAGGCCGATGCCGGGCAAGCCAACGTCAAGTTGGTTTGAAGCAGGTAATACCCCGACCGTCAGGTCGTGGGAAGTTTATTGAACGGGTAGACCTGTTACCGAATACCAAGTTGCCACCACGAATTATACATAGTTCACTTGCTAGATTACCAAGACAATCGATCTTGAAGTCGTCGAGACTTTTATAAGTAGTAAAGTCATTAATTTTATTCAAGAAGTTGCTGACTTTCGGCTAGTTCGTACGCGCAAAGAACCTCTCCTTGAGTTCGAAGAGCTTAAAAGATACCCATTAGGTGGGGTGTAGTCCCTCCCTTACTTAGCAAGCCTTCTTGGTAAATCTCGTTCATTATCTTCTTCCACTTAACTAACTCATCTCTACATAAGTGTAAATGCTTTTACCAACTACCTGCACCAATGAAAGAGCCTTATTGGTAAAGCTCTTTCATTGGTTAGAGGCCTAAATTACTGTGGCAATCCTTTAGCGCAGGCCGAGTTTGGCGGAGCAGGCTGGCCAGGCGCCCCAGCCTTGGCGTTGCTGTAGGGCTTGGGCGCGGGCTATTTGCTCGTCACGGCTAGCTTCGTTTGGGCTGCCACTACCGCCGGCAGCATGCCAGCTGGACATGGTAAACTGCAACCCGCCGTAAAAGCCGTTTCCGGTACTGGTGCTCCAATTACCGCCAGCCTCACACTGGGCTAATTGGTCCCACGTGCTGCCGTTACCAGCCGTATAGTTCGGAGTGGCTGCAGACCGGTAAGCGCTGCCTGTCGCAGTTGCAGGTGTGTATGCAGCGGCACTCACTGGGGCGGGCGGAGCTACTGGCAAAGGCCGGTCAGGCAGTTGCTCGTTAGGCCCTGGTACCCGAATGTTATCTCCCGGTTGAATTACATCAGGATCAGCTATCTGGGCGTTCGCATCAAACAACCGTACGTAGGTTGTCTGATTAGCGTCTGCTATGGAAGACAGTGTGTCTCCCGGCTGGACGGCTACTGTTACCGTTTTAGGTTTGTTATTTTGTGATTGTCCACCTGTTGACTGCGCACTGACTGACGGATTTTGGACCGCAGCTAATAGAGCGGCGGCGCTTAACGCCGTCGCGAATACTTTGACTCGCATTGCACCTCCTTACCCTTACCACTTTGTACCCTCTAAATGGTTAACAAATGAATTTTTGGTTTATTTTCGGGTACTGGTTTGGGCTTTTGCATTTCTACACCTCACATGTAAAAACACAAGTTCTAATCGTACTAAAATAACATTTATTGTCAAATCCTAAGGTGACACGCTAGTGTTTAATCATTACAACGCTACGCTATATATGCTTATGCTTGCATTGCTTCTGATGCTTACTGCACTTCTAACGTATGCTAATGAGAACTTCGTAGACGTGTTCTGGTAAGCTATAATAACCTCGTTGCGATTAGCCAAATGTGCAAACGAAACGTTTGCACATTTGAGAGGAGCCCCGTAGCTGTAGATCGAAGCTTTTGCCGTTAGGCGAAACGAGATAGCAGCGTACGGGGTGATAATAGCGTGATAAACGCTATTATATGCAGAGACCGAGGAAGCCTTCCATAACAATAAAAAGCTTTCCCGGATCGAAGCTATACGAGGCGCGTTGGCCGAGGAGTTAGGCACGGGTCTGCAAAACCTGTTACACGAGTGCGAATCTCGTACGCGCCTCCAGCTTAGTCTTGCACTATGACCTCCGCAATGTACTAGCGTACATTGACTCCGGTCTCCGGCAAGGCTTACGCTTCACCCCAACAAAAGCAAGCTTTTGCCGGGGACCCCTTTAAGATTATGATTACTAAAGAACTTTCCGGCTGCGTTATTCATGATAGTGCTGGAAGAGTACTGCTGATCCATAGGAATACAGAGCGTTTAACCCAATGGGAATTACCGGGTGGAAAAGTTGAGCCTGGCGAGACGATAGAACAAGCCGCGCAGCGTGAGGCTCTGGAAGAAATAGGCGTTCAAGTTCGGGTGCTTAGCAAAGCCGGCGAAACGGAGTTCGAAGACAATGGTGTTCACTGGCGCTACCATTGGTGCCGAGCCAAAATCATCACCGGCCTTCCCGGACCGTGCGAACCGGCCATCCACGATGCGGTAGGCTATTTTGATTTATGCGATCCAAACATTGAAGCAGCTGGCATCTCTATAAATGTAGTGGCACTTGTAGCTGCCATAAAAAACAACCAGCTAAGGCACTAAGTTTTGTATAATGAAGCTAGTTCGCTATGGGCGCTTCGCTCGCGTCTACTTATTATGTCGCAGGCATAAAGCACTTTTCAGAAAAGTTTTAGTGATCACTGGTTGCACTGATAGACGCTTCGCTTGCGTCTACATATAGTGCCACCGGCACTATATGGGGCGAGTGGCGGAATTGGTATACGCGGTGGACTTAAAATCCGCTGGTTTTACGACCTTGAGGGTTCGAGTCCCTCCTCGCCCACCAAAACAAAAGACTGGCTTCATGCCGGTCTTCTGTTTTGTAGGAGGGATCCGAACCCTGGGAGAGAGCGTAGCGAACGGAAGGATTTGGTGGAATGAGGACGCGCACAGGAGCTTGCTCCGAGCACGCCGGAGTGGAAGAGCGCAGCGATCCCTCCTCGCCGTTCAAAATGTTTCGAACCTATTGCAAAGCAATCCCGGTTCGATAATTGTGCGATCAGCGCAATTATATGCAGAACCCAATCCCGCCTTCCTATAAAATTAAGAGCGGGACTGGCGAGAAGCTATATTCCCTCCTCAAGAAGAGTATAGCTATTATAATGAACGCAAGGGTTCGGCAGAAGGAAGCCACGCACAGGAATGTATTCCGAGCATGGCTGAGTGGCGGAGCGCAGTGCAACGGAGCGATCCCTCCTCGCCCACCAACCATAAACTTCGCCCTCGGGACGCTACTAGTGCTAATAAAGAGAAGGCAATGTTTATTTGCTATGATTAAATAATGCCACTAATTTATATAACTGGCACACCTGGATCAGGTAAATCGACTATTCAGGCAGAACTGCAAAAACGTGGTTATGAAGCTCATGATATCGACGATGATGGTATAGGCGCTGCTTTTAACATTCAGACTGGTGAAGTTGCACAAGTACCATCAGTAGGACAGCGCACTCCAGAATGGTTTGCAACTCACGAGTGGAAGGCAGTGCCTGAGGCTGTTAAAGCGCTCAAAGAAAAGTCTTTGGAGAAAACGATTTTTCTATGTGGCACTGCCTCGAATGAAGCTAACCTATGGAGCTTTTTCGACAAGGTATTCTACCTGAACATAGACGAGCAAACATTACGTTCGCGTCTCATTTCTCGTAAAGATAATGATTTTGGTAAAAATGATCATGAGGTACAACTCATTTTACAACGCTATATAGGTGATACATGGAAGCGAGAAAAGGCAGGCGTTACAGTGATTGATGCATCCAAGTCAGTAGATAATGTAGTTAGCGCAATTATTAGGGTAATCACCAGATAAACGTCTTAGTAGACTCTAATATAGTCAGTACAAACTAAATACTTTGGCAATAAGAATGTGAGTAAAGCTGCTTTGCGCACGAACTGCTCTATTTACCATAACCCTTGCTATACTTAAACCGTGAATATCGTCGTAAACGATCTGTTAGTCCACTACGAACTAAGTGGAAAGGGCAAAGTAGTGCTTCTGCTTCACGGCTGGGGTGATACTGCAGCTGGATTATCAGATTTACAGATAGCATTATCAAGGAAGTACCAGGTGCTGTCATTGGATTTACCAGGCTTTGGACGTAGCCAGCCGCCGCCGGCTGTATGGGATTTGGATAATTACGCTGGTTTTGTGGCGAATGTGCTCGCTAAGCTGGGCTTGAAGCAACTATTTGCCGTAGTAGGACATAGCAACGGGGGCGCCCTAGCTATCAGAGCGATTGCTACCGGCTCATTGCAACCAAAAAAACTAATCTTGGTGGCAGCGTCGGGTATCAGGACAGGCGCCAGCCTCAAAAGACTGATATTAAAAGTTATTGCTAAAACGGGGAACATTGCCACCCTCTGGATGCCGGAGCGCTACCGGCGGGGACTGCGCCAAAGCTTATACGGTGCGGCCGGCTCCGACATGCTGATTGTGCCGCAACTGCAGGAAACCTTTAAGAAAACCGTACGCCAGGATGTACAGAGCGATGCTGCCAAGTTAGCATTACCGACGCTGCTTATCTTCGCCGAGGATGACCAAGCAGTGCCGTTATCTGATGGCCAAAAGTACCACCAGTTGATTGCTGGCTCCCAGCTGGAAGTCATCTCAAATGCCGGACACTTTGTTCATTTAGACCAGTCTGAAAAAGTCACTAAGCTTATCGAGGGCTTTCTAAAATGATCAGGGGCTTTTTGAGTCTTTATTCCCCACGTTACGCCACGGTCATAGTCTATATGCTCCAGAGCACCGAATATCAAATCGGGCCCTACTTGCGCTGGTTCTGGCGCGTCAAAGACTATTCGCAGGTCATGCACCGCCGGACGCTCGACCCCACCAAAGCTGCCAGGTTACTGCTGGCAGCCGTACGGCTGGGTATTACGCTGCAGATTATTGGCGGCCTATTCCTGATGTACTTCGGCCAACGGGGCGATGTGACTGGCGGCGTAGCTTTCGGAGCGGCCCTTATCATTGCCTACCCGGTTTTGTGGGCCCACGCTGTGGTGTTGCCGCTGCTGCTAGGCCGGTGGTTTATTTCAGGGCCGGCCGAACAGCGGCTGATTAGCGAAACTGAACCAATCTTTGCAGCCCATCCTGCCAAAAAAATCGCCATTGCCGGTAGTTATGGCAAAACCACTATGAAAGAACTGCTTAATACCGTATTGAGTCAGGGGTTAGAGCTAGCCGCTACGCCCGCCAATAAAAATGTCAGCAGTAGCCACGCTCGGTTTGCCCGCACACTATCCGGTAAAGAAGACGTATTACTGCTTGAATACGGCGAAGGCGCCCCGGGTGATGTGGCCCGGTTTGCCCGGCTGACGCATCCTACGCACGCCGTAATCACCGGTCTGGCTCCAGCCCATTTGGACCAGTACAAAACACTGCAGGCAGCTGGCGACGATATTTTCTCGGTGGCCGAAACCGTAGAAGCTAAGCAGCTCTATGTAAATGCCGACTCACCAGATCTAGAGCCGTTTATCAAACACTCATACCAGTTATTTAATTACAGGGGTGCACTCGGCTGGCAGGCCGGTAGCGTTAAGAGCGGTCTGGATGGAACTCGCTTCGTGCTCAAAAAAGGCCGCTCCTCCTTGCATCTACAAAGCGGCTTGGTCGGGCGGCATCAAGTAGGCTTTCTGGCATTTGCCGCTGCCTTAGCCTTGGAGTTCGGCCTGTCAAATAAGCAGGTTAAAGCAGGCATAGCCTTAACCCGGCCGTTCGAACACCGTATGCAGCCATACCAGCTGGCCGGTGCTTGGATTGTTGACGACACCTATAATGGCAACCTGGAAGGCATTCGGGCGGGCACGCAGCTGCTTAGGGATTTGAAAGCCAAACGCAAAATTTACGTAACGCCTGGACTGGTTGACCAGGGCGAAGAGACCGAACGGGTTCATGTAGAGGCTGGCAAACTAATCGCTGACGCCCAGCCTGACATGGTCGTACTGATGCATAATTCCGTAACTAAATATATCCAGTCAGGTCTGGAAACCAATAAATACAAAGGTGAACTGCGGTTCGAAACCGACCCCCTGGATTTTTATTCCAACCTCAAACATTTCGTAGCTAGCGGTGACCTGGTCATTATGCAAAACGACTGGACCGATAACTATGCATAAGTCCACTGTTTGTGGGGAGTTAGAATAGCCCGAGGGAATTGTATATACTAAAGGCATGGAAACGATTGCGGTTATTTTTGGGGGGAGATCGGCGGAGCATGATGTGTCGATTGTGACAGCGCTGGCGAGCATTATTAAGCCGCTTGAACTTACTAAGCAGTACCGGGTGGAAGCGGTCTACATTGCCAAAGACGGCGGCTGGTACTGGGACGAGAAGCTCAAAGACATCAAATTATTTACCTCCGGTGCAATCGAAGATTATATAAAGCGGTCACGGCCAGCCAGTGTGCAGTTTGATGGCGGTATGACAATCACAAAAGCCAGCGGTCTGACGGCCCAGAAACGCAAGATCGATATCGCTTTTCCGGCCATGCATGGTACCTACGGCGAGGACGGTGCGCTGATGGGCCTACTCGATATGGCTGGCATCCCGTATGTTGGTTGTGGCGTTAGCGCGGCAGCTGTGGCCATGGACAAAGTGCTGGCTAAGCAACTGGCGGCCGCTAATGATATTCCAGTGTCCAAATTCCTGGCGTTTACTAAAGCCGATCTGGATCGTGAACTGGGAGTGGCTGTAAAACAAATCATTAAAGACTTGAGGTTCCCCTTGTTCGTTAAGCCGGCGCACCTTGGCTCAAGTATCGGTATCAGCCGGGTGAATAACCAGAATGAACTTAGGAACGGGCTCGAAGTTGCGATCCATTACGATGACCGGATGATCGTCGAAGAAGCGGTCAATAACCTAATAGAAGTGACACTGCCTATTATGGGTAATGACCGGCCGCAGGCATCTTTACTTGAACAACCGATGACTAGACCGGAAGATTTCTTCGATTTTGATACTAAGTATATGCAGGGTGGCAAAAAAGGTAAGGGTAAAAGTGGTGTCAAAGACGCTCAGGGCTACAGTCGGATACCGGCCGATTTGCCGGCTGAGCTCTACGCCAAAGCCGAAGCGGTGGGTGTGAGGGTGTATAAAGCGCTCGGTTGCAGCGGTATTTCGCGCGTCGATATGCTGATCGACCAAAAATCCAAGCAGGTTTATTTTAATGAGCTGAATCCGCTACCCGGCGATTTGTACGCTCATAATTGGAACCGTGCGGGCGTGAGCAATATAGAACTCGTCCAAAAACTGGTCGGCTTTGCCAAAGAACGCCATGCCCAGCGCCAGGCGCTGACTACGACATTCAGCACTAATTACCTGCAGCAATTTTAGAGAAAATGAAGCTAGTCGACTTAAGCGGGTTACTCCCAACCGCCATCATTGATCTACGTTACGCTACTAATCGTAATATTCTTGGTGAAGTCCTCGATGCTAGTGTCCAGCCTCTTTTTGATGAAAGAGCCGCCCAGGCTTTACTAAATGCAGTTACATTATTTAGCGAGCAGGATTTGCGTATTGTCATATGGGATACCTACCGCACGCCTACAGTCCAGCAGAAGCTACGGCGGGCCGTTAACTATGACGAACGCTACGTATTAGAAGATTCCAACCACTGCAAAGGCCTGGCTATTGACCTAACATTAGCCCGGCCTGACGGTACTTATCTTGATATGGGCACGGATCACGACGACTTTTCGCCGCGTGCTCACGCTAACGCCACGAGGCTGAGACCTGAACAATTAGCTAACCGTCAGCTCCTGGCAGTAACTATGCAACGAGCCGGCTTTTCACAATGGCCGTACGAGTGGTGGCACTTCGACTACCTGCCTCACTCCTAATTGCTCATGCTTGCATCCGGATTGTCGTTATGCGACAGTAGTTTAAAGTAGTAAGCAGCGGGAAGCAACCATGAATAGACCTAAATGCTATGTTGAAAGTCCGATGGGCTTTACGCCGGTAACCAACGGTTCTTATGAAGAAGTCCTTGAATTATTAAGACCGGTAGTAGAACCAATCAACCCCTTTGCAATCGCCGGGGAAAAATTTATTCCCGGCATACTTGAAGCAGCTGGAGAAGAAAAACAAAAGCGCTGGAATGAGATGGGCAAAGAACTGTACCGTATTATAAAAGAAGAAGCAAACATGGGTTTTGCAATTTTAAATGGTGAACCGGCGGATTTTGGAGTCGGCTGCGAAATGGGCTATGGCTATGCATTAAATGATATCGGCTACAAACGATTTCCGATAGTAGCATACCGTGAAGACTACCGGCGATCAGGCGAGACAGATAATAATCTCAATGCCATGGCACTGCCCCCCTACATGGAAACCGGTGGTTGCTTTATAGACCGTAAAGATCAAATCCAAGAAGCAGTCGGCCGCGTTGCTTTAACGCTTTCTACCTAAGAGCTAATCCACACCTATCTGTCAGCTAAAAACTTCAGGTCTGCCACTTCTCATCTGTTTTTCGTTTTCAGTTCGTAGCTACAGCTACGACTGAAAGCCGATAAAACAGATGAGAAATCAAGGCAGCTGCTAAAGTTTCGCTACAACAGATATATGTGGATTAGCTCTTAGACAAACAGGACGCTTATGCTTGCAGGATAGCTTTTATCTGGTTACATTACCTACATACAAAGAGTAGGTAAGATCTTATGGAGCAAGCCGAGCGGCATTTTCAGGTAGAGCATCAGCCGGGCATTGATTTAAGAATCTATGACCCGGCATTTAGGCATGAGTATAGTATCGAGGCGCCGGGTCATGGCGACGAAATAGATGCCATCTTTTATGATATCTTGCTGTCACCGGCCGGTATGCGTTCGCTGGGCGTTAACCAGTTATCAAAAAGCCCGGTAGAAGAAACGTACGAAGGCAGCACGGATTTTAAACGCTGGCAGCACGTTGCAGGGGTGTACCATTTAGTACGCCACTATGCCCGGCAGGCTGGTTGCAGTAATGAAGAAATTGTGCAATATGCGCTTATAGCCTGTATACCTGATCTGGGACATGGCGTAAAATCGCACGTTACCGATATGCTAAAGGAAGGTGTAGGTGGCAATGAAGATTTCCATGAACAGCGCGCTGGCCAAGTCATTGATCTAGGTGGTATTCAGCAAATACTCTCTCAACATAAAGTAAGGAGCCCCTTTAATTCCGACGGCCAGATACTTATCAACGTACCAGAGTGGGTGGATTGCCCCTCGCCTGGATTATGCGCCGACCGGTTGCATTACATCAACGCCGAAGCCTCATTGTTGTTCCCCAATAATGAGGCTGTCAAAGAAGTCCTCAAGCTCGAAAACCTTATTATCAAAGACGGCAAATTTGTATTTAAAAGCAGGGACCAAGCAACGGTATGGGCTAAAGCTGCCAACCTGTGCAGCTCTGAGCACTGGAACGATCCTACAAACCGACTTACAGAGATGCTCTCGCTCGAAGCTATCAAACGAACTATCTCGAGGCGTTATCTGGAAAATGTCGATAGCTTTGACAATGGTTACATCGGGGCCGCGGAAGACTACACATTTTTAATAGACCAGGATTTTGACCAGGCGCTTGAGCGGGAAGCGCTCAGTCCGCGGCCAGATATATTTATGAATGCCGCCTACTCTTTAATTCAAAGTATCGCTCACCGTGAGAGGCAGCGTTTTGCCAAGCATAAAAAGCCCGCCTATGAACAGTATATTGCTGATAGTGATGCTCGTGAATACCCAAATGCGCTAGTAAATCCGCACCGTGCGGCTTTCGGCATACCGCCCGCGCAAGTTGAAATACTGCGGAGTAACGACCTTTTCGATGTTACGGAGGGCGATGCGGTATTACAGCTAGCTGATGAACGACCGGTGGGGATACTAAAACGATTAAAGATCAGGCAGTTTGATCCGCTTGTCATGCAGGGTGCATCAGCCGAACCCTTGAGCAGCTTAGACTCCAATTTCAGACAAGCATTAGCCGAGCATGGCCAAGCCCTGAATTACGTCGGTGCGGTGGCCCTGCATGCTAATCCTGAATCAAGAGATGCCTTAATAGAAGGAGTCTCCGAAAACAAAGACTTTATTGCTCGCTCGCGCTCATTTTCCTCGTTAAGTCCGGATCAAATCCGCGCTATCATCGCCAGCTCTGCTGCCCGGGCCCACAGCTTTGCGATAGAAAACGGTACGTGGATTGAGCAGTAAATATAGTCGTCTGTCGTCTTGTAATCTATACCTCCTGAGTAATTAAGTTATACTTACATAAGATTTGTTAAGGAGTTCGATGCAGCGTTACAATCCCAGAGATATAGAACCCAGAATGGCCCAGTGGGCTATTGCTGTAGACGCGAGCGGAGCGATTCATGAAACGGTATAATCCGAAAGAAATAGAACCACGCTGGCAGAAAGTTTGGGAAGACAGCAAAATCTACCAGGCGAGTGAAGATCCTGCGAAGCCTAAGAAGTATGTGCTGGAGTACTTTCCCTATCCTAGCGGCGCAGCCATGCATGTTGGCCATGTACGGAACTACACGATTGGTGATGCCATTGCGCGCTTTAACCGCATGAACGGCTATAATGTGCTGCACCCGATGGGTTGGGACGCCTTCGGGCTGCCAGCCGAAAACTATGCTATCAAAAACCAGATTAGCCCGCGCAAGGCCATTGATGAAAATACAGACCGGTTCAAAAAGCAGTTAATGCAAATGGGCTTCAGCTACGACTGGTCACGCGAGATTGATAGCACTGATCCTAAATATTACCGCTGGACGCAGTGGCTCTTCCTGCTGCTTTTCAAAAAAGGACTGGCCTACCAGCAAGAGAGCCTGCAGTGGTGGTGCCCGCATGACAAAACAGTCCTGGCCAACGAGCAGGTCGAAGCTGGTCGCTGCTGGCGCTGCGGCCACGAAGTCGAAAAAAAATCCCTCAAACAATGGTTTTTCAAAATTACCGACTATGCTGACCGTTTACTCGATGACCTTGACGACCTGGACTGGTCAGACGCCATCAAAACCATGCAACGCAATTGGATCGGCAAAAGCCAAGGTGCCGCTGTTACCTTTAAGTTGACTGGACTGAGTAGTAATAATGAGCATATCGAAGTGTTCACGACCGCCCACGATACTATTTATGGAACCACCTTTATGGTTATGGCACCTGAACATCCTCTGATCGAAAAGTATGCCCAAAGTGCCGAAAACTGGCTAGAGCTTAAACAATACATTGATAAAACGCGACGTAAATCTGAACTAGACAGAGAGATTGAAAAGCAAAAAACCGGTGTCGAAGTGCAAGGTTTATATGCGATTAATCCTATCAATAACCAAAAAATTCCAGTGTGGATTGCTGACTATGTCTTGCTGGGCTACGGTACGGGTGCTGTGATGGCGGTACCTGGCGAAGATGAACGTGATTATGAATTTGCTCAAAAATACAATTTACCGATTATTTACACTACGGAAGAACAAGAATTTGTAAATTATCAAACCGAGCTGAAGAAACACCGCAAAAATTATAAGCTCGCTAACTCGGGAGAATTTGATGGCTTAGATTTTGATGAAGGGAGAATTAAAATTCTTGCTAAACTCGAAAAAACGGAAGCTGGCCAGACGATAACTCAGTACAAGATGCGGGACTGGCTGATTAGCCGGCAACGTTATTGGGGTACGCCGATCCCGATTATTCACTGTTCAAAGGACGGACCCTTGGCGGTACCTGAGGACCATTTGCCGGTGGTATTGCCGGAAATGGAGAGCTATGAACCGAGCGGTGATGGGCGGAGTCCGCTGTCCAATGTGCCAGAGTTTATGAACACTACTTGTCCCAAATGCGGCGGCCCAGCCGAACGGGAGACCGACACCATGGATGGCTTTGCTTGTAGTAGCTGGTACTTTTTGCGCTTTGCCGACCCGCATAATGACGAGGCGGCTTTTGGCCGGGAGAAAGCGGACTTCTGGTTGCCGGTGGATGATTACATCGGGGGTGCTGAGCATGCTGTTATGCATCTGCTGTATGCCCGTTTCTGGACCAAAGTTATGTATGACGAAGGTCTTATCGCCTTTCAGGAACCGTTTAAAACACTGCGTAACCATGGCATGATCCTAGCTTCCGACGGCAATAAGATGAGCAAGAGTAAAGGCAATACCATCGAGCCCGATGGTCTGATCAGCCAGGGCTATGGTGCCGACACCATCCGCATTATGGAACTGTTCATCGGCCCTTGGAACCAGGCGGCTAACTGGAGTGTCGAGGGCATGGGCGGCGCCCACCGCTTTCTGCAGCGTATCTGGACCTTAACACAGGAGTATCTGGAGCGCGATGAGGCCAGGCAAGCCGGTGCTTTGGACGATACCATCGTAGAGTCGGATATCTTAAAAGCTATCCATAAAACTAATAAAAAGGTCAGCGAAGATCTGAGTACGCTCAGCTTCAACACAGCCATTGCTGCACTCATGGAGTGCGTCAACCAGCTGTACAAACTGAAAGAACAGGACGAATTCACCAATCTGGATACCTGGCGCTACACCATCGAAACGCTGTTGCAATTGCTAGCGCCGTTCGCGCCGCATATCGCTGAGGAGCTGTGGCAACAATTAGGCCACGAAGAATCGATACATACCAGCCAGTGGCCTGCCTATGATGAAAGTTATCTGGTTGAAGCAACCGTGACGATTGTCGTACAAGTCAACGGCAAACTGCGCGGTGAGGTTGAATTGGCCGCAGATGCTACTGAAGAACAAGTTGTAACTGCTGCCAAAACAAACGAAAAAGTAGCTGGCTACCTACAAGCCCAAACCATCCGCAAAACCATCTACGTGCCCGCCAAACTCGTCAACTTTGTTATCTAGAAGGGCTAAACTCTCCTGTATTGGGGTGACTATCTTTAAACTACTTGCTTTACTCTTGAGAAAAGAATGGAAATTCGCTAAGATAGAGCTAAGTTTTGTTAACCTAAACAAAGGATAATCTCGAATGGGAAAACCCAAAAAACGGACAAGCCCGCGAAAAACCGGTACGCGCCGTAGCCACTTAGTGCTTAAGCTGGCGCGCAAAGTTAACGCCAAATCACCGGTCAAAGTCCGCACTACTAAGCGCGAATCGGCAAAAATTGCCTAGACTTCTAGCGTAAAGAGGAATTTAACAAACATGGCATCTAACCGTCATCTCGGCCGCATCATCGCCCTGCAGACGCTCTATGAGCAGGAGCTGCGCGGTGATGCTAATGATCATGACTTTGACGTGGCCGCTGTGCTGGAGCGCAATATCAGCCGCTACAAAGAGATGGTGGACGATGTTGAGTTCATTAAGCAGCTGGTCAATGGCGTGACTGCGCAGGCTGATGCCTTGGATGCCAAACTACAGCCAGTTGCACCTGAGTGGCCTATCGACCAGATAGCGCGCATGGACCGCTTAGTGCTGCGGATCGGCCTCTACGAATTAGAAAATGAAGCTGACGTACCGCCTAAGGTAGTTATTAATGAAGCTGTTGAGCTCGCCAAAGCTTTCGGTGGCGACAATTCTTCCAAGTTCATTAATGGTGTACTAGGCACCTTACTGCGCCAGCGTGAGCCCGCCGGAGCTACAGATGGTAGCCCAGTTGCCAAAATTAAGAAACCGCCTGCTAAGAAACTGGCCAAAAAAGCTGCTGCCAAACCTAAACCCAAGAAGGCGGCCTAAGCTATGACCGCCATGAAACGGCCCAAACCAATCCAGAGTTTCAAGAAGCTGGTCACCCGCCGGCCAACTATAGATGAAGTCGTCCGTGAAACCACTGCCGGCGGTATCGTCTTCCGCCGTGATGCTAAAACGAATGCCGTACAAATCCTGCTCATTAAAGATGCTAAGAACCGCTGGACAATTCCTAAAGGCCACGTCGAACCCGGCGAAGAACCGCGTGAAACCGCCGAGCGCGAAATCCGCGAAGAAACGGGCTTACAAGAGATGAAAGTCCACAGCTGGCTCGGCAAAGTCAACTTCCGTTACCGCCGCGACCACACGCTGGTGCTCATGACGATGCACATCTACTTGGTCGAAGGCAAAGGCGACACCAATAAATTGACACCAGAAGATTGGCTAACTGACATCAAGTGGCTGGCCGCTACTGATGCAGTCGATAAAATCGCTTATGACGATATCGGTAAACTCATATTGCTGGGTATGAAAAAGATAAGGAATGGCAGACTGTGAGATTGGTATTTAGGGATTGGGAGTTGGTATTTGGGGTAGCTGCAATTAGCTGCCAATCTACATCATCGCAAACAGTATCCACATTCAGCTCGCAACCAAAGTCCCCGAACTACCAACTACCAACTACCAACTACTAGTCCATGGATACCAACGCTTACCAACAATTCGCCCAAGACAAACTTCATGTTAGTTTCACGAATATTGAGCTGCTGGTAACGGCTTTTACGCACCGCTCCTATTTGAACGAGCACAAAAAAACGGTGCATGAGCATAATGAGCGCCTGGAGTTCCTGGGCGACGCCGTGCTCGAGCTGGTCGTCACTGAGTATTTGTATACTACGTACGACGAGCCGGAAGGCATCCTGACTAACTGGCGAAGCAGCCTGGTACGCACCGAAAGTATCGGTGCTGCCGCCGTCCGCTTCGGCCTTGAGCCGATGTTGCGTCTAAGCCGCGGCGAAAAGCGCGGCACGGAGCGTGGTAGGGCGCAAATACTGGCCAACAGTTTCGAAGCCGTTATCGGCGCACTCTACATTGACCAGGGTTATGAAGCCGCCAAAAACTTTATCACCGACAGCATTCTCAGCACATTTGAACAAATCCTCTCCAGCGGCTCCTGGATGGATCCTAAATCACATTTGCAAGAGCTGGCCCAGAGCCAGGAAATAGCCACGCCAGTCTACAAAGTTATGGAGGAAGATGGTCCCGACCATGACAAGATTTTCACCGTTGGCGTGTATGTGAATAACAACCTCCGCGGCCAGGGCAATGGCCCGAGCAAACAAGCTGCCCAGCAAAAAGCCGCCGAAGCCGCCCTGGCGTATTATCAAGCAAAACCGTAGCTACCGACACATTAGCTTGACGTATGTGATATAATGTATCATTATATGAATGAAAATCAACCGTGTTTCTCTAGACAAGAAGCTATAAATCCTGAAGCTTTTCCAGCGTATAACTCTGCTTTAGTAACTATTGTCGAAGACCATGATGCTAGTCAGGTAGCGATTATAACCCGCCGGGATTGCCAGCGCTATGCTAGCGCCAACTATGGTAGTACCCACCGCGGGACCCGCTTGGCAAACGCCCTCTTACGCTCTGACTTCAATTCCGCAATTATGCAGGAAAGTCTTTATAGACGCCCCGGGTACGGTCACGGCATCTACGCCCATATGGCGGAACTATTACTGCAGGAAGTGACCGAGAAACAAATCTTTATAGCGCAAATTAACGACGCTGCTTTAGAAATACTTGGTGACATGTGTGCTGATCTTTACGTGTATGACGACCATGGGCTGCAGCTGCCAAAAGGCCATCCTGAATAAATGTTTTTGACAACAGGGATGGTTATCTGTAAAATAGAACGGATTGTCTTTAGTAACTCTAAGATAGGAAAGAAGAGCTTAATCGATATATGTTAGCTATCCGTATGCAACGAACCGGCCGCAAGGGCCACGCCATGTTCCGGGTGATCGTGCAGGACTCGCAGCGGACACCTACCAGTGGCAAAATCGTTGCCCAGCTTGGTAGCTACGACCCGCATGCTAAAGCCATCATACTGAACAAAGAAAAAGCAACTTTCTATCTTGACCATGGCGCCCAGCCATCTAACCGGGTAGCCCGACTATTACAGAGCGAAGGCATCAAGCTGCCTTCATGGGTAAGGCTACAGGCGGATAAAGAACGGGCCGTCCGCAATGCCGACAAGCGCCGTAGCACCCGTCCAGCTGAAGAAGCAGCCCAGGAAGCTCCCGCAGCCGAAACACCACCGGCTGAAGATACACCAGAAGAGCCAACTCCCGAAGCTAGCGAAAATACTGAGTCAGAAACTACCGAAGCACCTGCGGCCCAAGAAGCTACTCCCGACGAAGCTGTTAGCACTGAAACAACTGAAAAGACCGAGCCATCCGGCGCTACGGAGGAAGCTTCAGCTGCAGAGGATGCTGAGGCTGTCACCGACGAAACTCCCGAAACCTCTACAGAAGCACCCGAACCAGGTGCTACGGACAAGTCCGAAGCAGAAGAAGCAACCCCCGATAAGCCAAAAGAATCCTAACGCTTTAGCATTGATAGGTACGAGCATCTTACCGGATGCTCTTTTTATGCAGGCGTAAGGCGAAAATTTTCACATTACCGTGGCAAGAGGGTTTGTTATACTTGTTATGACTAACTACCGTAGCGAGGAACTGCCACATGAGTGAAATTGACCAACAGTTTATAGAATTTGTCGTTAAATCATTAGTGGGTAAACCCGATGCCGTGCAGGTTGCGCGGCGTATTGATGAAAAGGGTGTGCTGCTAGAGCTGACCGTTGACCCTGAAGACCTTGGCCGGGTCATCGGCAAACGCGGCGCCACTGCCCAATCATTACGTACCTTATTACGTGCCCTCGGAACAAAAAACGATGCCCGCTACAACCTAAAAATTGTCGATAATGGCATAGGCGCCCCTCAGGGAGACGGCAGCCCTGCCAATATGGCTGATACTGATACAGGCGCTGCTTCTCAAGCGCCTACTGAGCCTGCATCTGATGAGCCGGGCGTGCTAGCTGTGGATGATACTTCCGCCGGCAGCGGCAATGCTGCCCCCAGTACAGCGTCGGTCGGCGATGAACCGCTGGAAGCTACCGAACCTGAACTTGGCAAACCTGACGAGCCGAGTGACAGGCTGCGCCAGACCCGTCAGGAACTGGCCGACCTCGACGACCTCGACGTCTAACCGAGCCTAGTAGACATTTGGAAATATCGATAGACTAGTTTCATTCGTAAATGGGATTTTTTCTGCAGAGGTTTTCTCTAAAGAATTAAAATAAGCTATAAGCTCAGTTGGATTAATGTAATGACTTATAGTGAGCCCAATAAACGTATTACCGGTTTTTGTAACTACATTGCAGGAGTTCGGACATTGAGCAGCATACGGCTTACCCTCGACCAGTATGCGCATCCCTGTATTAGTTTGTCCGATAGCATGACAATCATTATCGGTGTGATCGTCTCCATAATCTTGGCCATATAACTTCCGGAGGGATTGATTATCGGCTCTGATCGTCTGTAGACGCTCATCTGTGCCAACGCAGCTACCTTCCTTGAAGAACATCTGGGGACCAACTTCATTATAGTTGCCCAAATCTTGCTCATATAGTGATGTTAGCGAGCCCCCGGAGTAGCTAACCAGGAATATAAAAGGTGGATTGTGGTCGTATGCCATCTCCATCTGTTGTATGCGGGAATGAGAAATTGATTTATGTGGTACATAGATGGCAAAGTGGGCTTGCTGCGCCTGCGTTTGATAAAAAGCCCTGTTGTTTGTGTGGAAAGCATGCGTGATGATTAATTGTGCACCCAGCAGGATTAGTCCTAGTAGAAATGAAATGACTCGTTTTGGCCGTACCTTAAGTCTAAAAATGCTCAGTACCAGTAAGGTTACACCTAAGAGTCCTAAGGTGTTATGAATCAGAAAAATAGCTATGAAAATGAAAAGGTAGCCTATTGCCATGACTGCATAATAACAAACTGGAAGGCGTCGTGAATAATGTTGGCTGGCTAAGCTGCAGTTACTGCTTGCGTGCGTTCAGCATGTAGTTTATACTTTTGCTAGTCATTATGACGAACTTTCAAAACAAAAACTAAAAGCTCAATGCGAGTCATCAAAATTGATGGGAGCTTTATGTGACAAAACAACCCCTCTATTCAGGGGTTGTTTTGGTTTTTGATAGAATATCATGAGATGAAAGTTCAAATTATCACTTTATTCCCAGATATGTTTACTGGAGTTTTGGGTACCAGCATGCTGTGGAAGGCACAGGACCGGGGCATAGTTAGCTATGAGTTTGTTAACCTGCGGGAGTTTGGACTGGGTCCGCGCAGGCAGGTTGATGACACGCCCTATGGTGGCGGCGACGGGATGCTGCTCAAGCCTGAGCC
>JBBPZG010000150.1:0-2344 GCA_038199095.1 Saccharimonadales bacterium (SeqCode) | reverse complement strand
TTGCCATGCTGCTGCAATTGTTCGCTGGCTATATGCCAAACTGTGTCGCCTTTAGGCAGGCTAACTTGGTGGAGGTGGGGTGCTACATGCTCATGCGTTTTGTGCGCCGCTTTAGCTGCTGTCGGAACTGCCGTTGAAGCGAATTCCGTAACTGTTTTATTTACTTCGTGCAGGCTTTTGGTAAGTGTTTCCTGTAAGTCTGTGTTATTACCGCCAAGTAACTCCCGGTGATTTGCGGCATGATTTATGCCGCCATGGCCCTTTATCTCTAAGTAGGCGATACCAGCTACTCCGGCTACTGCTACAGCGCCAATTACCACGCCGGTGACCTTGCGCCGCAAACTGCCCTTTTCCTCGTCACTATAATATTCACGCCGGCTACTCTTAGCACTACGGAGCCCGTTGGCTAGGCTGCCGATAGCATTGCCCGCTTTGACGCCGGCATAAGCGTACAAGCCGTTCCGGTATTCAGCGGCTCGTCCCATGATGTGCTTAAGGCGGTTGCGTATACCCTGCTTTGACACATCCTGCAGCGGCTCGGCCTCTCTTAGGCCCATTTCTCTTAAGTCCGTTATAGGTAAGCGGCCAGCTTCATCTACCGGTACTATGGGAGCTTCCGTCTCTTCTGCTGACGGATCAGCGGTAACGGCTTCATTGCTCGCAGCGGCTGCAGTAGTAACTTCGCCGCTAGGGCTATTAGCAGCAGCCTGTAGTTGTTTCAGTTGGTACTCAGTACAGGTAAACGGATCAGAGCCACCCTGGATCCAGCCCTCAGAACCAGTCGCTGTTTCTGCCTCGCTGACTTTAGAGCCTTTAATGGCCACGCTCCAAATAGGATCGGTTATCGTATCGCCCAGTGATAAACCCTTTCCGATAACAGTTAGCGGCAAACCTTCACCCTCTTCAAGCTGATAAAGCTTGCTGTTTGCTAGGTCATAAATGGTCTTGCCTTCTTTTATGCATATTGTTTCATTCTTGGAAGTAGTAAGGACAATCTCACTCCCTTCACGACCGCCATTAAGGCGAAAATATAAGTCCCAGTCCATGGCATCAGTGAGCGTCCTAAACTCATAAGCCCGTTGTGCTTCGCCCTGTTCATTAGGCTGGTACTGAACTTTCGTACTATTCACAAAAATGCGTCCTTCGGCAGTGCTTTCTGTCTGTTCTTGAGCATTATTAGCGGTAAACTCTTCTTGGACTTCTGTCTCGGCGCCAAAATAACCGTCAATCATATCGCAGGCTGCGTCGAAATAATTAGGACGCCAAGCAGCTTGAGTCAGATCTTTGTCAGCCATGTCAGGATTAGTAGCATCACCAAGTGAGACGGCCGCCGCGATGATAGAGGCAGTTTTGTGGCCATCCAGGTCTAAGCTTTCGCCTAAAGTGACTGCTGGTGGCTGCTCACCTTCTTCCAGTGTTTTTGCTGACTGGACGTCACCCTCTCTTGGCGCACCTTTTTGTAACCGCTCCAGAGCAGACAGGTTATACATGTCATTTTCTTCGAAGCAATATACTTCACCATCACTTGCATAAAGTAAGATAGACCGGCTGTCGGCATCGGCTGTATTAGGGTACATACTCCAGTCCAACTTCAAGCCATTATTACGATCTTGAGAGAACTCTAAGCCTACCTCAACTCTACCCTTATAGTCATGCTTGTACTTTACGAGGTATCCCTCTTGTTCAAAATCTACTTCCGCTTTATTCGCTATGGCTTCGCTGCCCTGATTTACGGCAGCTTTAGGCTTTGCAGCCTGCTTCATATGGTCGGGTGGCTTTGGGATTGCTTCTGCTGTTACTGGATGGTTATTGTGTTGTTGCGCAGGATTAATAAAACCACGGTGGAACTGCTCTAAAGCCAGACTGGTTGGTGTTCTACGTTCTCCCCCGTCTTGAGACATCTGCTTAAGTTGAGCCGTGTCTAACCAGCCATTTTCATCTGTATACTTTTCTGGAGCGGCGCTAACGCCAATACGTGTTGTTTCAGACCCATTATCTGGTTGAAGCTCGTGTTCGACAACTGTTAAATCTGGTTCGCTAGATAATTTCTCACTCATACGATTTACTTAAAACCTTTCGGATATTTGAATATATTAGCAAGTTAAATGTATTTTGTCAAGTATTAAGCTACTGATTTTAAAGAAATTGCAAACCAAGCATTCTTCTGCGTGTTATGCTTATTCTGATGAAAATACTTGGGATTGAGAGTAGTTGCGACGAGACGGCAGCCGCGGTGGTAGAGGATGGCTATCGGCTGCTGAGTAATGTGGTGGCGTCGAGTATGGAACTGCATGCGCAGTACGGGGGTGTGGTGCCGGAGATTGCAGCGCGCAGCCATATTGAG
>JBBPZG010000149.1:0-4092 GCA_038199095.1 Saccharimonadales bacterium (SeqCode) | reverse complement strand
GTCCTCAGTAATGTGTTGCACTTAACAGAGAGAAAAAGCGTCAATATAAAGTTACATAAAGTAACATAGAGAGACGAGGATACTAACGTACCTCGCTCTCTTTTTCTTTAATAGCTTCGCGACCAATCTTCTTAGGAATAACGCCAATATGCGCTATGTGCAGGTTATGCTTGGGCATAGTTCACTCCAGACCACTCAAATGTATACTAATGTTATTGACCCTGACCTCCGTAAAATATACGATAATTGTCATTCCGTTTAGGTTGGTTATTGACATAGAAATAAAAGCGTGTATAATGGGACTTAGTTCATTAAAAATATATACGAGATCGGGCGAAAGCCAACAGTATATTTTATCTTCGTAGCCAGTGTCGTAACACTGCGTCCTTGCCAAGGACGAGGCCAGGGGTTAGAGTCCCCTCACCCGCACCAAGATAGATTTTTACCCCTGTTGGTATAACCGCCAACAGGTTTTTTGTTTTATCCGGAGCTGCGAACCTATATGTCGCAACTTCGGTAGGTTAAACAACCTGGCGACCAAGGACTTCAATGCCATTAAACGGTTCGATGAACTGGGCGAAGTAGGCGGAAGTAAAACGAGAGATTTATACGGTGCAAGTGGAGCACTAAACACAGTTAGGAGCGTTATGAAAATACTCATAACCGTGTTGCTAAGTGCGGCCTTAATTTGGCTTACTCCGGCAGCACCCCGGCACATTAACAAACAGTCGGTACGAACGGTCAGCCTTAAATCAGCTAAACCGATTCCAGCAGTACCAGCTAAACCGGAACAAGCGGTGACAGCAGCGGCCCCAGTGGCGACGCCAGCACCGCAAGCTCAAGGATGCAACGCCTATAAGCATCTCCTTGCACAGTACGACTGGAACACTCAAGTCATGGCAGCAGTCATGCAAGCCGAATCTAGCTGTAATCCTAATGCAGTCAGCCCTGTCAATTATGACGGCGTAAGAGATTACGGAATCATGCAACTTCATGGACAAGAGATTTACGATCCAGCTACTAATATAGCCCACGCATACCGTCTATGGACGACACAGGGCTATCACGCATGGAGCGTGTTTAACAGCGGTAAATACTTGAGTTACATGTAAGGGCGCAGCAGCCCCGGGCAGCAAGTAGGTGGCGAATGATATTTGAAAAACTGTCACAAAGGCTACTACCGGGACTCATGCGCCTTTAACTAAACGAAAGGAAATATATGCAAATATTTTACGATACAGAGATTAAGCCATTAAGCGAACGCCTGGCAGAGTTAATCAAAAGGCGTGAGAGTAAGATCTACATTAAGCAATATGGTAAAGCAGAAAAGATTAAGGTAAACGTAATAAGCCCTGAACAGGATTACCATAACGGCGTAATAGGCGAGAGGGCACTTGACCCTGGCGACCCACCACAGTCATGGAAGTAGAAACCAGGTTGGTAGGGTTCTACGCGAACTTATGTCCACGGTGCAAGCAGAAGAAGGATTACTTTTTTCTGGAACAAGTTTGTTACGAATGCCAACACGAATCAGGGACAGATGAGGAGGTGAACTATGACAACTACACATGAAGACAGGCTAAGGATTCTACAGGCAATGGCTAAAGAGTACGGTAGCTATAAACGTTCGGAGCAATCATGACCGAACTAACACTAGCGGAAATATTGAAGACTTTAGGCGAAATGAAAGTTAACGCCAATGAAGCCTACAAGACTTACAAGGTTTACAAAGAAGTAGAAGACAACCTGAAGGCCGAACTAATGTTCAAGCTTAAAGATACCGGGCTGAAATCAGCTAAGGGTGACGCGTTCACAGCTTCAATAACCGAAAAGCCTACCGTGGTAGTAAAAAGCGAAATCGATGTCATTGAGTGGCTTAAAAATAACCCGGAAATAGAGTCAGATTTTTACATAGGTCTTAAGAAAGCTGAGTTTGGCTTAATGGCTAATGCTCAACTCAAAGACACCGGCGAAGTGCCTAATGGATGTGACGTTGAAGTTAGGGAAAGTTTAGCAATAAGAGCAAATAAGAAAGGGTGAGAAGAATATTATGGTTGACAAAATACGAACAACAACTAAGAACACTAAGCGAAAGATTGAAACTTTTTACGAAGTAATAGCTATAGCAGCAGCCGTAGCAGCAGCAGTAAAAGTAGCAACCCTGCCAAGGGTTAACGACCTGCCATTCTGGCAAGTTGTAGCAGCACTTGTACTAGCTGGAGTATTTGTAAAGATTTTCAAGCTTTTAGAGAAGGAGGTATAGATGAGCACGATAGTTAAATCAACGGGTGGTGGTGATTTTGAGATCACGCCGGCCGGTACGTATATCGGCCGTTGCATTAAGGTGATTGACCTTGGTACGCAAACAACTACTGGGCAATTTGGTACTAAAAGCCAGCGGAAGGTAATGGTTACTTGGGAGCTACTAGACGATAAGGTGAAGATGGCTGATGGCCGTCCGTATGCCGTTACTCAGTTTTATACTGCTAGCCTTCACGAAAAAAGTAAGCTTCGGGCTGACTTAGAAGCCTGGCGCGGCCGTCGCTTCGACGATAAGGAGCTAGAAGGTTTTGATCTTAAGGATGTCTTAGGCAAATACTGTATGCTCCAGATTGTCCATTCAGCTGATGGTCAGTATGCCAACGTGAATGCCATCATGAGCTACAAGGGCGATCAGCCGGAAGGCGTTAACGAGTTAGTAATCTTCGATATTGATAATCCTGATGAGGAAATTCTTAGTACTATGTCTGAAAAGATGCAAGCTAAGATTAAATCTTCCCCGGAGTATTCAGGTAGTGACTGGCCTTCAGGGGGCAGCGAAGGCGAAGACCCAAAAGACGTGGCTTCAGAGACACCGGGCAGGACTACTACAACAACCAGTGGAAGTAGTGGTTACGACAAGGCCAAAGAGCAGCGGAATAAGCTGGACGCCGAGAAAGACGATGACGCTGAAGTTGCTTCGCTTGTTGCATCAGGTTTAGAGGCAGAAATGGCAGATGCACCAGATTTCTTGCAACCAGTTAAGTAACAGAAAAAGAATGGGGGAAGTTATGGGTGAGGAACAACAATCAACACGACCACTAAGGTTTGACCTTTATTCTGGTTACGCCGGAGATAAGACTCATACCGAGAAAGACGTACTGATCCAGCTCAAGGATGAGCCTGTCGAAGATCTAGTTACACGCTTAGTAGATACGATATTAAGCAATGTCCAGCAATTTTATGCGGACGATAAAGGAGGGGAAGATGATTAAAAAAGTAACACCTAGGATTAGCATAATAAATTGTATAACCGGTTCAGTGATTTACGAAAGCGAGAAGCCAACTATTAAGGAGGCTGTCGTAGAAGCAGTTAGTAAAGGCAGCAACCTGCGTGACAGCGACCTGAGTGGCGCTGACCTGCAAAAACTACCCACCGCCTATATAAATGAATGCAGCCGAGACATTTTGTTCATTCTTGAGCATCTAAAAACTGAGGTACCGGGCTTACGCAAGGCGTTAGTCGAAGGCCGAGTAGATGGCTCTCAATATGAGGGTGACTGCGCTTGCCTTATCGGTACCCTAGCTAATGTAGATGGCGGTATGGGTAAAGTTTGCGGGGCTATACCTTTCTACGAAAAAGGCACACACAATATGGGTGAGTCATTTTTCCTGAATATTAAAAAAGGGGATACAGCAAAAAATAATTCGTTTGTGGCTCATGCGGTAAAGCTTTGCGATATGGTCGTTAAGCCTAAGAAAGTTACCAAGGTAAAGAAATGATTAGCCGAAAGAACGAACTACAACGGGAAATGGAACGACGCCGAGGCAAGCGACAATCAATGCTCCGCATGTTCCAGAAAGACGGTGAGATTACTACCAGAGAAATGATTAGGCATTTCGGTACAGGTTGCAGCAGTCGATTGCATGAGCTCCGGGAAGTCTACGACATTCTGACAGTCTATGAGAAGCCTGGAGTGTATCGTTATGTTTTTCGAGGCAAAAAAGAAGAGAACGAACTGCCCGATAATTGGGACTTAATAAAAGCCCAAGCCAGTGAAGGCGATAATAGCCGGATTGCAGTGGTTGATTAGGATGAGACTAATTAAATTC
>JBBPZG010000148.1:0-12863 GCA_038199095.1 Saccharimonadales bacterium (SeqCode) | reverse complement strand
TGCCTTGATTTCTCATCTGTTTTATCGGCTTTCAGTCGTAGCCGTAGCTACGAACTGAAAACGAAAAACAGATGAGAAGTGGCAGACCTGAAGTTTTTAGCTGACAGATAGATGTGGATTTGCTCTAACGAACCCATTTCAAAACAACTTCTGAGACAGAAACTGGATGATTTTCGAGTCAGAAAAGCTAAGATGTGAGGAAGCGTAACGGTGTTACGGTGACGAGTAGTTTAGCTTTTGTGGCCGAAAAGGGCCAGTTTCTGGCCAGAAGGTTGTTTTGAAATGGGTTCAAGGGAATACGGCGCCCTGCGATATACCGTGGTTGGTTTGCGTATCGTAGTCTGCTTCAGACTGGTTCAGATTGGCAATTTTATTATTATCATAGCTGGTGGCAGATTGAGGGGTAGTGTTACAGGAACCGTGTGGAAAACTCTGCAAGCCCGAATAGAGTTCATTAGCGTACTGCACCGCTATACTTTTATGCCCTTGCTCGTGGGTATCCAATTTGCTTAGGAAATTCTGCCAGTTTGAACTGACACCTGCCGCCGTATACTGCGTAGCCTGCCAGCTAGGATACACGAAGGCTACGTGCAGACCCACCGCGACGTTCGTTAAATAACACTGGCCGTAAATATCCGGCTGGTAGTCATAAGCATAATTAAGGTACCAGGTGGTTTCTCCATCATAATGTACACTTGTGCCGCCGCCTAGTGGCGTGCATTTATTGAGCTGGACCCGGATATCGTTAGCCGTGTAACCATAAACCGTATAATACTGCGGCGTGTCGATGACCTGTCTTTGGCCGGGTGCACTACTACTTGTAGCCAAGCCGCTGGCTGGCTGGTATGAGGCTTTGCACATTGCTGGGGTGGCGGTGGCGTAGTAGGGGACGGTGGTGGCGTAGAAGGTGGTGATGGCGCCACCGTAGTATTAGAAGTTGTGGTCCCGTGCCCCGTAGCGCGGGATGCTATGACAGAAGTTGAAGAAGCCGCCTTAGACGTACTTGTGCCGGGTTGTTTGGTGCCAGACGCTGACTGAGAGTTGGTAGCCAGTGTGGATGAGGAGGGCCCAGGGGACGATGACCCGGGATGAGGGGCCGAACCCTTATGCTGAGCCTGCTTGGCTGCAGAAGCAATCGTATGGTTTTTTGGGGGGTTATGCGGTAACGCGACAGCTCCTACCCCGACACTGGCTATCAAAAGGAGCACCGGCAAAACGAGAAGTGGTAATTTTTTGCGTTGCCGTGTAGGGTTATCCTGGTCGATCTTTGGGGTGGCTGGAGTCTTGGTCGAGCTTGCCGGTTTGCGTGCTCTTTTGGGCTTAGTTACAGGTTTAGTGGTCTTCTTTGTCTGCTGGGAAGCCGGAGCCTTCGCTGAGCGTGCTGGCTTAGGGGTCGCTTTTATCTTAGTTGCAGGTTTAGATACTTCTTTTTCTTTTGGAAGCTTTATATGCGTAAAAGTACCGCACTTGGGGCAGGCTATTAATCCGGTATGGTACCTGTCCAGATACAGGTCACAGTTTTTGCATCTCATATTTGTTTTTTAGCAATCTAAATGTAGCGCTCACCTATGACTATATAACAAAATCAAATTTACAGGCATAATTATGCTTCTTCTGCAGCAGGCTCTTCAGGACACAGCAAAGTGGCTTAGCAACCTTACTCCTGCTTGGCTTAACGCTACCAGTTCCACGTGCCCGATCTACGAGTAATGTTCCTGCTTATTGGCGGTATTCGGAAGGTTTACGTTTGATCTGGTAGTGGCGCTGTAAGTAGAGCAACGTTGATGCTAATTTATTCAGCTGCGGATGGGTGATCGTAGCATCGGCGCCGAGTAAATCTGTGACCTCGTCGATATTGGTTGCCAAGGTGACGAAGCAGTCGCCAGAAGCGACCAAGGCATCGATCTCATTTGGTGTTAACGGACCATCCAGGTCATGCACGAATTGCACAGGAACGTTGCTGTCGGAGAATACCTGGTCTTGGAATCGCAGCGAATAGTCCTTAGCGCTCACGGCTAATGCACTCCATGACGCTTGTGTGCTTATTTGGCGTAATAATTAGATGGTCGAGCAGCTCAATGCCGAGTAGGTCACCGGCAGCTACCAGCTGTTCGGTTATCTCGATGTCCGCTTTAGTTGGTTCAAGCCTGCCCGAGGGGTGGTTGTGCGCCAGAATAATAGCAACGGCGCTGCGCTCAATAGCCGGCTGGAAAACTTCGCGCGGATGAACGACATTGGAAGTCAGGCTGCCAACAGATATAACTTCGTCGTGGATAACCTGGTAACGGCTGTTAAGGTAGAGTCCGCGCAACTGTTCTTTCTGGCTCGTACCGATGCTTTTTACATAGTCATAGGCCTTGCGGGCATTGCGCACCTGGACTGGCCGGCCGTATTGGTTGGCGTAAAACCGGCGGCCAAGCTCGAAGCCAGCTACTAGCTGGCAAGCCTTGGTGAGCGGAATGCTGGCTGCTTCGGCCAGACGCTTGGGGTCGCGTTCGTTACTAATAGATTTTTCGCCGTATTCTTTGATTGTTCGTTTTGCCATGGCTAAAACATCTTCATTGCGGGTGCCGACGCCCCACACTACAGCCAAAAGTTCGGCGAGCGACAAATTGTCAGCACCTAGTTCGGCTAAACGCTCGCGGGGCCGCTCATCGTCCGGCAGGTCTTTGACGCGTAAAACGTAGTCCGTACTACTTTCACTGAAAATTAAATCACGGTCTGAAAGTGTGTAAGCTGGCTCTAATGCTCTCAACATGCTTTCATTATAAACTGAAGCTCGTGAAAAAATATTAAATTATTATTAAACTTAGTAACTTTATTTTTACTGGCCTGGCGCTCGATAGCTAGACTTCGACTTTGAGCTGCTTGAGCGCAACTTTGCGGAGCCGTCTAAAGACCGGTTGGGCCTCTTCTAAGCCAAACAACGCCGACACGCCGATATGCACGCTAAAAGTCACAATTGTGATAAGCGCTAGTTTGGAGCCAAGGGTTAGGATACCACGGTCGTTGAGGCCTAACGGGTACAGGGATATCACGATGAAACCGGCCAGCACGCTAAAACCCGTGACCGACACAATTCTTCCGACACCGCTCCAAAAGGTGGCATCAAAGAGGCGGTGGTCGCGCAGCACCATAATAACCGCTAAGATAAAAACCTCTACCGTAGCTACTACCGACTGGGCCAGGGCCAAACCGGCCACACCGTAAGCACTCGGCCGCGCTAAAGTATAGGCCAGCACGACATTCAGCGCGATGGTAAAAAGTGATACAAACAGCGGCGTCTTAGTGTCCTTTTGGGCATAAAACCAGCGCGAAATAATAGCGTACAGAATGCGGAAGAAGATAGCTACGACCAGAAAGCCAAAGATGGTGGCGATCTGCTGGTTGCCCTGGGCATAAATCAGGCGCGACAGGTAACCGCGGCCGAAGTAGCAGACCACAACGAGCGGTGCACTTATCCAGATCATAGCCCGGAGCACCATCAAAAAGTCACGGCGGAATAAGTCAGGACGTCCCTGGCTAAGCCGCTCGTTGAGCCGTGGGAAGGCTGCCGTGCTGATGGCAGTGCCAATCAGCAGGATCGGCGCAGTGCTCAGCACAAAGGCGTTAGAGTAATTGCTAATAGAACCGGCGCCAAGGCCACTGGCAATATGCGTCTCTACAATGTTATTCACCTGATCCATACCCTGGTCGATAGAACGCGGTGGCAGGTTGCGGAGGATCAGGCGAAAGTCCCGGTTTTCCCAGGCGATCCGGGGGCGCCAATGGTAGTTAGTCTTCCATAAGCCGCATACCACCACCAGCAACTGTAAAACTGCCCCACCAAGCGCCCCGATACCCAGTCCGACTAAACCTATGCTGTGTTTAAAGGCATAGATACTAATAATGATCGACAGGTTATAAAAGAGCGGCGCGATAGCGAAGAAAAAGAAGCGCCCCATAGTCTGCTGCACGCTCGTCAAAATACCCGAGATGGTAAAGAGCAACGGATTAAAAGCCAGTAAGCGCATAATAGTCGCCGCCGTGTCGAGCTGGTCGGGCGTCAGTCCCGGAGCCACAATGTGCTTTATAAGAGGCTTGGCAAAAACGAGCATAATGAAGGCAACTACCGTCATCAAAATTGCCAAAAAATTCATTAGCGAAGCCGACAGCTCCCACACGCCTTTTCTGTCACCGCGGTGTAAGTGGTCGGACAGCACCGGCATGAACGCCACGCCCAGCGCACCTGCCGCCAAGGTAAAGAAGAAGAAGTCCGGAATGGTGAAGGCGGCGAAGTAAGCATCGGTGCTATGCGGCCCGCTCAGCGGAAAGTTGCCATTCACCAGCTTCGTCCGGAGGAAGCCGAGCACCTGCCCGGCAAGTGAAGTCGCGATCAACAAAGCCGCCACATTGCTGATGCTGAGGCGGCTTTTCTTGGCTTTGGAACCGGTGGGCGGATTCATGTAATAGACCTCTTCCGGAATGTACTTTCATACGCAGTCTGCCCAGAGCGGGTGTGGTATTTGCCTGTTTTTCCGAGGAAGCATACCCATTGGTATAGTGACGAGGAAAACAGGCAAAGAGCATGCCTGATATGGGCATACTGGCGGGAAGTACGTTCTGGAAGAGGTCTATCTTTCATATGCTTAGCACCACCTAGTATAGACCAGCCCCCTGCCTGATGACAGGTACAATTTAGCGAAAATTGACTAAAGTTTTAATATATGCTAGAATAAAAATAGTATGCGTATAGTTTCATACAATCTCTTCGAAGGATTGGCAGAAACTTATCCACGCTTCCTAGAATTTATTGACCAACAAAAGCCAGACATCCTGTGTCTCCAAGAGGCAACTAATTGGCAAGAAGCTAACTTTTCCCAGCCGAAAGATATTTTGGCGCAGAGCGATTACGAAGCTTTCATATTCGGTGACAGCAACTCCAGACACAAGCTTGTCACGTTTACAAAACCTGTTGCAAACTTCTCACGTTCGTACTCCGAGGGTTTTTGGCATAGCGTTATACAAACACGAGTTGCGTATAGCGGTAGCGAATTGGATGTATTTAATGTACACCTTGACCCTAGGACCGAGGGGTTCCGCTTACAGGAAGCCAAGCAGATCTTACGATTGGTCGACTTCAAAAAACCGACCTTAGTAACCGGGGATTTTAACAGCCTCACGCACAGCGATAATTATCCTCCTGATTTAGCTGATATGCTTCAAGCACACAGCATTACAAAATTTGGCAAAGACAAGCCTCAATTCGCGGTAACGGATCTTATGAGACAAGCTGGTCTCATCGACGTAGCTGCTGAGCTCGGACAGGTTGAAACTACAGTACCGAGCCGGTTTAACCACGACAAAGACCACGAAGTGCCGCTCAGGCTAGATTATATGTTCGTAACCAGAAGCCCCTCGTGGAGAGAGTTACAGCTACCCAAGTGATCAAATCACCACTCACTGACGCGATTTCTGACCACTATCCCATCCTTCTAGAAATTGCGTAACATTCTATAATGAAGGTGTGAGTACTTACAATAAAGTTGCCCGTTTAGAGCTAACAATTAAAGCGTTAACTTTGGAGCCGCTCCAGCAAGCAGTGCCTGGTGGTTTTACGAGACACACCACTATCATTCAACTCAAGGGCGATGGGACGGTGGGGGCTGGCGAAGATGTCACCTACGACACTGACGACCAGCTGGACTTTCAAAAACGTGGCGGCAGCTTGCCGCTAAGCGGCACGTACACGATTGATAGCTTTTCCCGCCATCTCGAGTCTCTGACGTTGTTTCAAGCACTTCCCAAGCAGGAAGCGTCCAGGAATTACCTGCGCTGGGCATTTGAGAGTGCGGCGCTTAGCCTGGCTTACGGCAGGCTAACACCACATTAGCCGGGGTACTTGGCCTGGCGAGCCAGCCCGTCAGCTTCGTATCATCAATGCGCCTGGGTGAACCCAGCTCTGTCCAGCCGCTACTCAAGCGCCTGGCCCTATACCCGAAGTTGCGGTTCAAGCTGGACCCGGTTAAAGACTGGGACGACAAGTTAATTGCTGAACATGAAGCCGTCGCGTTTTGGCAGCATCAAAGAGCTATTTAATACCTACGATTATTGCCAGCAACATAATATCGGCATGTACGGCGGCGGCCAGTTCGAACTAGGTGTCGGCCGCCAGCAAATCCAATACTTGGCTTCCCTCTTCCACCCCGACACCCCCAACGACGTCGCCCCCGGCGGCTACAACGAAACCGTCTTTCGCAACGACCTGCCTCAGAGCCCCTTCACTGCCGACCAGCTTTAGTTTTAAATTTACGGTCTTGGACCACGTACTTTGAAGCAAGTTCAATGGCTGTTCAAACGGAAGGAGGTATGCAATGAGTTCTATAAGTATGCATCTTCACAAAACTATCGAAGTGTTTCTGATAAACTAACTATGCTAATGCTTGCATTATTAGAATACAAGCAGTTAAATGGTGGGACTATTATGGCTATAAATTGGACTAAACTCTACAAAGAACACTCAGGCGAATGGGTAGCTCTCAAAGATGACGAAAAAACTGTCATTACACATGGTAAGAATGCAAAAGGCGTACTGCAACAAGCCACTAAAAAAGGTTTTGAAAATCCGATTATGATGGAAGTTCCTAAAAAAGTGTTGGCTTATATCGGCTAGAGATGGCCTCCAATACTTTCAGCTATAAGAAGATAGGTGTAAGCGTATTAGGACCAATCATTCGTCCTATCATTGCAATTGAAATAGCAAAAAGGATGTCTGTGTACGATATGAAGTTTTACTGGATACGGGTGCAGATTTCTGTATATTTAGTGGAGCTGTAGCAGAGCTGCTCAATATAGACATAGCTGCCGGTGATTCACATCAAATTACAGGAGTTGGAGGAGCTATTACTAAAGGCTTTATCCATGGAATCGGCATTACTATACCAGGCTTTAAGACTTATAACGCTTGGGCTTTCTTCTCAAACAACCTTAACGACATGCATCAAGGCATCCTGGGCCAACAATGTTTTTTTGATCACTTCAAAGTTAGCTTTGAGTATAAAAAACGTTTAATCGTTATTCGCGATCAATAAATACGAGTTTAAACTAACATTAGAAGTTCCACGCTAATACAAAGCGGCTGCGCTGGGGAGCTTGGCGCCTTGTAAGGTTTCCAGGACTTCGTCGGCGTCGACGGTTTCTTTTTCGAGCAAGCGGTCTTTGAGGTGCTCGAGCTTGTCGAGGTTGGCCTTGATGACGGCGCGGGCGCGGGTGGCGGCTTCGGTTATCAGGCCTTCAACCTCTTGGTCGATAACCTTGGCAGTGTCTTCGGAGTAGGTGCGTTCGTGTATCAAGCGGTCCATCATCATGCCGTCATCAGTGTGGAATACCTGGTCGCGTAACTTTTTACCCATACCCTGGTTAACTATCATGTCACGGGCTAGCTCGGCGGCGTTTTGCAGGTCGCTGCCGGCGCCGGTAGTGATACGGTCCTGGCCGAGAATGACTTCTTCGGCAATACGGCCGCCCAGGCCGCGGGCTAAGACATCTTTAAATTGAACGAGCGATATGAACATACGGTCTTCCGGTGGAATAAACCAGGTGACACCGCCGGTGCCGCCGCGCGGGATGATGGTGACTTTGTGTACAGGGTCGCTATCGGGCAGCACATGGCCCACTAAAGCATGTCCGGCTTCATGGTAGGCAGTAGTCATCTTGTCACTTTCGGTCATGACTTTGCTCTTGCGCTCCGGGCCGATGGCGACGCGCTCAAAGGCTTCGGTAACGTCGTGCTGGGTAATTTCGTTATGGCTGTTACGGGCGGCAATAATGGCTGATTCGTTGGCAATATTAGCTAGGTCGGCTCCGGAAGAACCGGCGGCTTTGGCAGCCAGGGCATCCAGGTCAACGCTTTTAGCGAGTGGTTTTTTGGCAAAGTGTACCTTTAAGATGGATTCGCGGTCTTTGCGGTCCGGTAAGCCGATATTGACGCGGCGGTCGAAGCGGCCGGGGCGCAGCAAGGCCGGGTCGAGCACGTCAGCCCGGTTGGTAGCAGCCAGGACGATGACATTTTCGCCTTGGTCGAAGCCGTCCATTTCAACCAGTATTTGGTTTAAGGTCTGCTCACGTTCGTCATGTCCGCCGCCCATGCCGGAGCCGCGGCGCCGGCCGACGGCGTCAATCTCATCGACAAAGATAATGCAGGGTGCGTTCTTTTTGGCCTTGGCGAATAAATCACGGACACGCGAGGCGCCGACGCCAACAAACATCTCTACGAATTCCGAACCGGAAATGCTAAAGAACGGTACATTGGCTTCGCCAGCCACGGCCCGCGACAACAGCGTTTTGCCGGTACCGGGAGGGCCGACTAGTAAGACGCCCTTTGGTATACGGGCGCCCATGCCGGCAAACTTCTTAGGGAACTTTAAGAATTCAACCACTTCTTCCAGGTCTTGCTTGGCCTCTTGGCTACCGGCAATCTCCTTAAAGGTCACCTTGTCCTTTTCGTTGCCGTAGAGGCGCGCCTTGCTTTTGCCAAAGCTGAGGGCCTGGTTACCCTGGCCCTGGGCGCTGCGCAGCATAAAGTACAGCACACCAGCGATGATTAATACGGGTACGACTGAGGTAGCGATATTAACCCATTCTGAGCTGCCGCTAGTTTGGGGTTTGTAAGAGACAGCTACTTTCTTAGTATCAAAGCCTTGGTCCTTTAGGCTGGAATTGCCGTCGACGAAGGACTTCAACGTAGCACGGCTGTGGTCTTTGGGCGTGATATCAAGTTCGTTGCCGGTAACGACAATTTTGCTGTATTTGCCAGCATTGGTGTCGGCAACGGCCTGGGTAGAGGAAATTTCTTTGAGCGTGCTGGGCTGGTTAACAGCAGCAAAAACGATTAGGCCGAACAGCACGATTAAGGCGATGAAGCCGGCATTTTTCATGCTCTTGTTAGGAGCCTTCTTAGATTTACGGTTGGGCCGGTAAGGTTTTTTATCCATAGGTATTAATTATACCCCTGTTTAAAACTTTTGGCTAGCGCTCAATGCCCTGGAGTGCCAAATAATCGTGAGCGATTTGCAGCTTAACGCCTTGGATGACATCAAATTGCTTGGCCGGCGCCGCCACTTTGGCCGCCACAACTAGCCGTTCCAGCGCTTTAGCATCAAAATCGCGTATCTGGTGTGTCCGCAGCCAGGCCGCCATCACCTCCCGGGCAACATCATGTGGCAGGTTACTAAACCATGCTTTATCAAGTGTCCCAGTAAGTGGCTGCTCCTGTAACTTCTCCGCAAGCACAGTGTCGAGCGCCGTGTTGGTGTCTCTTAGTCCAGTAATAATTTGCAGTAATTGCTGCCGAGCGGGTCCATCAAAACGCGGTAAAAGGCGATGCCGGACATAGTTGCGCAAATACGTCTGGTCTTGGTTTGTGGGGTCTTCACGCCACTGCAAGCCCTGCTCCTTAGCGTAGGCCGCCAGCTCAACTTTTGGCACGTCCAGTAACGGCCGTTGAATGTCAGACCGGCTAGCTAATGCCGTGAGGCCCTTGCGCCGACCGCCGCGCAACAGATTGATAATAGCCGTTTCCAGCACGTCGTCTTGGTGGTGTGCCGTAACGATTGCCTGGGCGCCGTTGTCACGCGCTACACTATGCAGAAACTCGTAACGGGCTTCCCTGGCGGTGGCTTCACTGGCAGCTTTGCCTAACCTGGCTTCGTGATATACAAAGGGCAAGCCGTACTGCTTAGCCACCCCTTCCACCAACCGTCGGTCCTCAGCCGAATCCTCACGCATACCGTGGTCTACATGCGCCACAATTAGTCGGATCGTCCTATAGTCGGATAGTCGGATAGTCGCCCGCTGTTGTGGGCTTTGCCCGGCAGCTGCGAGACTATCAGACGATCTGACTAGTGGACTAGTGGACTGCTGCGCCAGCAAATGAAGCAGCGCCATCGAATCCACCCCGCCACTCACCGCTACAACATATGTTCCTGGCTCCAAAACAACAATCATCTTATAATTATACGGTGAAGCAACTTTACTTTATCCGCCACGGCGAAAGCGAGCTCAACAAAGCCCATAAATGGGCAGGTTCAAGCGACACGGCGCTTACCCCTAGAGGTCATCAACAAGCAAAACACACTGGCCGTGCCGCCAAAGACCAGCACCTAACCTTTGACATTATCATTACTTCCCCGCTCCAGCGGGCCCACCACACTGCGCAACACGTAGCTACTGCAGTCGACTATCCAAAAGAGGCAATCGTGCTGCATCCCTTGTTTGTCGAGCGCAACTTTGGTGAGCTAGAGGGTAAAGTTGACCTAGGTGCCAAAGCTAAAAACTTACTAGACGAGACCGAAATAGATTCCCGCAAAGATGTTGAACCATTACTCGACCTTCAGCACCGCGCTGAAGAAGCTTTGGCCTACCTATCAGATTTGCCATACGACAATATTCTTGTCGTCAGCCACGGCGCTTTCGGCCGGGCACTTCGACGAGCTATCAATAAGGAGCCCCTGCACCGTCGTGGTGCAAGTTTCGATAACGCCCAATTGGTTAGACTAGTATGAATGAGCCTGCGAACTACCCAAAAGTTGGTATAGGAGTGTTTGTCTGGAAAGATGGCAAATTTATCATGGGGCAACGGCTCGGTGCGCACGGCGCTAATACCTGGAGTATTTCCGGCGGCAAGCTGGATTACGGCGAAGGCTGGGAAGACTGTGCCAAGCGCGAAGTCCGGGAAGAAACCGGACTAGAGATCACTAACGTCCGTTTCTTGGCCGCTACGAACGACCTCTTCCTCAGCGACAATATGCACTACACGACTATATGGATGGAAAGTGATTGGTTAGCCGGCGAACCGGCCATTTTAGAGCCGGATAAACTAATCAAATTAGACTGGCGTACTTTTCAGACTCTGCCTTCCCCGCTCTTTGAGCCCTGCTGGCAAAACCTACGCGCTGCAAAACCTACACTATTCGCTATTTAGCATAAAGTTACTTTAGATCTTTTAGATTGCGCATGAAGTGCTCGGCAAATCTATAGACGTATTGTAGTAAGTATTCTATAATATAGGTATGACTGGTAAGTTAGTACTAGGTCTCGCAGGCCACCCCGGCACGGGAAAGTCCACTTTAGCTTCTTACTTAGAAGCGGCACATGGGTTCAAAGTTTTTGAGGGCTCGAGTGTCATAAGAGCACATGCGCTTAGCGAAAATAAACTGCTTAACAAACGTGAAGACTATGATCAACACCACCGCAACATGCAGAAAGTGCTTGGATTAACTTGCTTAACGGATACGATCCTTGCCGATCCTGCCAACCGGCTTTTACAGGTTGGCTTGCGTGCCCGGCCAAACTTTAATCGCATCAAGGAAGCAGGCGGTATTGTAGTAGGACTGACCTGTCCAATCGAATTATGTTTACCACGAATTGATCAAACGAATCCAAAAAATCCAAAAACCTATCAAGAATACGCCAAAGCGTTAGCTATTGAGGCGAGCAGCGATGCATATGGTACTCACACAAGTTGGTGCATTGAAAATGCAGACTATACCTTAGATACTGCTAAACCCATTGAAGAGACACACTCTGAAATTGATAGAATTATTAGTCACTACGACGGCTAATTGCTAAGATAAGATCAGGTAGTAAAAACAAACATGCACGAAATTATATTATTTTTGGTGGGCATCGTAGTCGGTGCCATGAATGCTATCGCCGGCGGCGGCATGCTGCTGGGGTTTCCGGTACTGCTGGCAACCGGTATGCCGGCTTTGGTGGCCAATGCTACGAGTAATATTATTATTCTGCCGGGACAGATCAGCTCAGCGTATGGTTACCGCAAATATCTCCGCCGGATTCCGCCTAAATACTTACTACTAGCTATACCTTGCACGATTGGCGCGCTGATTGGTTCATATATTCTGCGTCATACCTCCTTTGACCACTTTGAAAAACTGGTGCCGGGGCTCATCATCTTCGCGATTGCGCTGTTTACCTTCCAGCCATTTCTACACCAGCACGTGCACCGGCACCTGCATGGACCGATCAAGCACCGGCAGCGCCTGCAACCGCTGCTCTTGATTGGCCTGGCGCTGCTACCGTTGTCTATTTACGGCGGCTACTTTGGCGCCGGCTTCGGCTTCATCATGCTAGCCTTTTTAGGCTTTACCAAACTGCACGAGATCCACCAGATGAACGCCCTCAAAAACGTCATGGCTATCTGCATTGCCGCCGCCTCAATCGCTGTCCTCTTCAGCGCCCACCTGATTGATTGGCGTTACGGATTATTCATGGCCGCCGGCAACTTAGTCGGCGGCTACGCCGGAGCCGTCGGTGCGCAAAAAGTCTCATCTCACGCCATCCGCATAGCAGTCATCACCATGGGCGTCTGCACGGCCACCTACCTCCTGTTCCGCAGCTATTAACCCACATATCACCACGCCCCTTTTGTCATCCCCGCGAAGGCGGGGATCCAGAAACTACTCGCGTTTTCCATCTACCGCTCACCGTTCACCATATGTTATCCGTGATCCGTTTTCCGTTATACGCTGGACGCTCACAGCAAGCCATGGAAAACGGTGAAAGGCGAACGCACGGTAAACGGTGAATGGACAACGGTAAACGGCTTGCCAATCTTCTGGGTGAGGTAAGGATGGCAGGTTCGCTAGCCAACAGATACAAACCATGCTATATTACCCCATACCTTTCACTGCATTTTGCAGCGACCCAATACTACAAAATGCCAGGCATTTTGTAGTTTTGAAAGGAGCGCCGTAGCTGTAAGCCGAAGCTTTTGCCGACAGGCAAAACGAGGTAGCAGCGTACGGTGGCGTACGGCCGTCTATCCCTGGTGACCTACTACTACCTGATCTACCTGGCTCTGCTCG
>JBBPZG010000147.1:0-2426 GCA_038199095.1 Saccharimonadales bacterium (SeqCode) | reverse complement strand
TCTATATTGCTTTTGTTCACGCGGCTTACAAAGCAGCTGTTATTTAATCAGTTTTCCTTTAATGCGGATATACGGCATCCCGCTCTGCGGGATTGTTTAATTGACTGGGTCCCGGCTTTCGCCGGGATGACGCGGAAGCGAAAGTTCTCATTACTGCTGGCTTTTGGCAACAATCTTTTCCAGCGTATTCATATTCCGGTTTGTAGCCGAATCTTTGGCAGTATTTTTTGTAAAGTGTTTACCAAAAACGCTATCGAGTGTACTGCCCTTGCGCACCCGCCAGTACAGCACACCTTCACCCGCTTTGATGGCTTCAACATTAGCATCTAAACCATTAGCTACTTTTGCCAGCTCTTTTTCTAAGCCGTTTTCAACAAAAATTACGTAACGGTGAGCATCGGTACCGTTAACTGTGAATGGATAAGATTTGATGACTTTGACTAGAGCTGGGATGGTAAGCACCTGCACCTTGGCATCAAAGCCAAATGTTTTAGATAGCAGCGCTTCAATAGTCTGCTTAAGTTTCTTGGGATTAGGTTCGCCGCTCCCAAATAAAACATTGCCGGTCTGCAAAACCGTCGAAACGTTTTCAAACCCAGCCCGCTTGAGGCAGGCCTGCAAATCAGCCATCTTAATAGTCCGGCCGCCTACATTAATGCCCCGTAAGAAAGCAACGTACTGTGTCATGCCAATATTCTACGCCAGTAATGAACCCATTTCATATGAACCCGTTGCAAAAGTACTTCCGAGACAGAAACCGGATGATTTCCGAATCAGAAAAGCTGAGATAGGAGGAAGCGTAATGGTATTACGGTGACGAGTGTCTCAACTTTTGTGGCCGGAAAGGGCCGGTTTTATGGCCGGAAGTACTTTTGCAACGGGTTCTATCTCCTATACCAGGCGCTTCATTGGCAGGGTTACGGTAAACGTAGAGCCTTTACCCTCTTGCGATGCCACCGTGATGGTGCCGTGATGCAAGTCGATAATTTTACGTACCCAATACAAGCCTAGTCCCGTACCTCCAACCGCAATAGATAAGGGGTTATCCAACCGCGAAAATTTTTGAAACAATTTGTTTAGTTTGTCTTCGGGGACGCCGACGCCTTCATCCTGGATACTAATTTCGACGTTACCTTTTGATTTCAGCAATTTTACCTTGATGGCTTTGCCTTGATAGGTGTATTTGCTGGCATTATCGATTAAATTTTCCAGTACCATCCGCAGCAAGTCGCGGTCGGCAGATACCAGCCACTTACCGGCCGTAGCTTGCAAAGTAACGTTCTGCTCCCTTTCGGTAAACTTGGCTGCTTGCCCTTCCAGGGTCTCTTTAATTAAAGGCGAGAGGTCAAATTTCTCGATCCGCGGTTTTACCTTGCCGGCGTCTACCGATGCCACTTTCAGCAAATCATTGACAATGTTCAGTTGGCGTTCGTTGCTGTCGTAGGCCCGTTGCAAGAAATCCCGCTGGGTTGGCATCACTTCTTCGGCATAACCCTCTAGCATCATACCGATATACTGCTTGACGCTGGTGGCCGGCGTCCGCAATTGGTGGGAGGCCAGCGAAATAAACTCGTCTTTGGCGCTGTTGATAGCGACCAGTTGGGCGCGCTGCTCCTTTAAGGTGGCTGTTTTCTGCTCCAGTTCTTCCGTATGGGCGGCGGTACGCCTGATGTCTTCTATATCGGTGTTAGAGCCAAACCAGCGGACAATGTTGCCTTTGCTATCGCGCATAGGCTGAGCCCGGCTGACATGCCACCGGTACTGGCCGTCGGCCCGCAAAAAACGGTGTTCCAGCTCAAAAGGTTCGCCGGTCTTAATAGAGTGTTGCCAGCGCCGGATATTTTCATCAAGATCATCAGGGTGGACAAGCTGGATCCAACCCCACTCCAGCATTTCTTCGAACGCCAGACCGGTAAACTCTATCCATTGGGGGTTAAAGTAATCGATTTCACCGTTAGGCGTAGCCGTAAACACCTTTTGGGGCATCGATTCGGCCATAAAGCGCAGCCGGGCCTCACTCTCTTTCAAGGCATCTTCCGCCTGTTTGCGTTGGCTAATATCACGGAAAAAAACAGAGATGCCGCCATCTGGTGTTGGATAGGCGTTCACTTCAGTCCACACGTCTAGCGGTCCATAGTGCTCGATAAAATGTGATGGTTTTTTTGTTTTCGCGACTTTATGGTATTCGATCCAATAATTTGATTTGGGATCAGCAGTGGCGGGGAACACTTCCCAAAAGCTCTTACCGATGGTATCTTTCCGATTTGTTTCAGAGACCTTTTCCTGGTGGTGGTTTACCCGGGTAACACGCCAGTCTTTATCAAGCATGAAGAACGCGTCTCCCATCGATTCCAGGACATCGACGAGCTGCTGGCTGAGCTCTTTTTGCTGCTCTTCTGCCCGTACCTGCTTGGTCATGTCCGTGT
>JBBPZG010000146.1:0-2419 GCA_038199095.1 Saccharimonadales bacterium (SeqCode) | reverse complement strand
GTGCTGGTTCTGGAGCACCTACTCCCGCAGCAGGTTCATCCTCTAGTGGTGGCTGTTCGGGTAGCAGTAGCGGTAGCATTGACGGCTATAAGAATCCGTACCGTGATGTTAAACAGCAAACACCTTTGCGAATTGACATGGGTGTTGATTATGCTGGCGTTGGGCCTATTTATGCCATCGGTAATGCAACAGTTAATAAAGTGTACGGGCGCAATGGCGGGTCTGGATGGCCTGGATGGGGTGTGGATGGCGGGGGCGGCTGGGTAAGTTACACGCTGGCGGATGGGCCGGCTGCGGGCAAAACGGTTTACTTTGCCGAGAACTGCGTCCCCACTGTTAAAGAAACCGACAAAGTAACACCCGACACTAAAATATGTGATCTGGACGGCCTAACTAGTGCTTGGAGCGAAAGCGGCTGGGCGGCAGATAAAGTAAGCTCTTCAGCAGCTGCACATGTAGAATGGCGCGGCCATGACAGTACTGCCTATTACACCGCTTATGGCGAAAACTTTTCGGACTTGTTGGTAAAATTAGGCCAGAAACCAGGCACAAAGCAAGCCGGTGCGCAAAAAATTGGAACTTTACCCTCTGGTTGGCCGACATGGAAGTAGGAGTAGAACATGGAAGTTGTTAGAAAAATTCTCGGTAATAAATGGTTACGAGTCGGTGTCCTTGCGGGCTTAATTTTAGTATTTATACTGTCCCTCAAGACAAATCTAACAAACGGCCAAATTACCGTAACGACTAATGATCAGGGCAATAGTATATCTCTTATTAGGACCGAGAAAGACAAACGGGAAACCGTACTCAAGACAGGTGGCAGTAGATTATCGGCTTCACTGCCAGCAGGTACTTATACAGTGTCCGTTCATAACAGAGTAGCTGAAGCCCGACAAACTGTTGCGATAAAAGCTCGCCAGGAGTCAGAATACAACATTGACTTAAAAGAACCTAGCGTGGTGGAGCCGGTATTACCTACGGGAGCGTACGGAATAGCAGATAGTAGCTCCCAGCTTCAGTATGTTGATAGCGCTACTGGCGCACTAAAGCGGCTCGATCAACAGGGACTACCGCAGTCAGTCGATTCAGCCCATAGCTATAAGAGTGTTAAGTGGTCTGGCGATGCATTTGGTATTGGGCAAGCCAGCGATGGGCGGCTATACACAATAAAGACGGGCGTTGTGCAAGAGCTACCTTTGCCGCGCCCTTACCAAAAAGGTATAACTATTAATTATTCTGTAGATACCGAGAAGAACGTTTACGTATCTATTGGACACGAGATCTACTTGGGCAAAGAGGGGGTTAACTTCAAAAAAATATATACCGCCGGGTCGGACAGCCCTCTGTTTACTGCCGGGAAAGGCCGCTTAGCAATACAAGATTCTGTTAAGAAACCTGAAGGAGAAAGCAGAAGTGGTGAAGATAGTGGCTACGAGTCATTGCTGGTTATTATTAGCGGCGGCAAGCGTTTAGCTTCGAGAGAAATTGGAGCGAGCGAAATTTCGTGGTCACCAGATGGCACATACTTAGCTGTGGTAGGGGATACCACGAACAGTATCTATGACTCTTCGTTGAAGCAAGTACGTACTTTACACGGGGGTAACTTTACTAACTTGGCTTGGCTCAACGATAATGTGCTGCTATACGGAGTTGGAGCTACTCTGTGGGCTTATCGCCTTGATACCAGGCAGTCAGAAGTTTTAGCCAATATGCCTTTGTTCGGTAATGTAGCTGGTGTGTACCCCAGTACCGACGGTTCATATGTGTATGTAAGTGCACAAAAAAGTAATGACAGCAGTGATTACAATCTTGGGAGGATTGGCTTAACGCATGCGGCAAGGAGTGTGCCGGATTATGTAGCGACGCTTGGAATTTTCTTCCCAAGCCACACCGATCAATGTGGTTTTAGCTATATAAACTTTACACGTCCGCTTATCCTAATTACATCGTGGACAAATACCGATACTTGCCTTGATGCTGCAAAAGAAGAGCTAAAGGCCGACAAGTTGCCAATGGATAAGTTAAATATAGTATTTGACTCGCCGTACGTTGATTAGGTAAGTCGCTTATGCTAGCGGGGTGATATTGCTGCTCTCGGTGAAGTGGTGGATGACCACGTCGGCATCGGTGGTAGTTATGAAAGTTTGGTAAGGGGCGAGGTGGCCGACGAGGGCGTGGTGGCGCTTGCCGTCCAGTTCGCTGAAGACACAATCTAATTGTTGTCATTTGCCAGAAAAGCCCTTGCAGGGTACGACCCTGCAATCTATTCTAGATGGAGTTATGACTTAGTTGACTTAGTCACTTTGATCTGTTATGCTGCTTGGTATGAAAGCGATTCCGATCCATGAAGCCAAAGCTAATTTGAGCAAGTATATCCGGCAGGCTAAGGCCGGCAAGCCGGTTTACATTGGTGCGCGGG
>JBBPZG010000145.1:0-2271 GCA_038199095.1 Saccharimonadales bacterium (SeqCode) | reverse complement strand
GTAAAACCACCTGTGCTGCTGCCCACATCTAATACAGTCTTACCCTGAAAATCAATCTGTAGTGCTTCAGCCACCGAAGCCAGCTTCAACCCTGCCCGGCTAACATATTGCTCAGTGGCCATCAGTTTAACTACATTTTGGTCACCTACTAGGAAGCCTGGTTTAGTAATAACTTTTTGGTCCACGCTGACCTGGCCAAGCTTAATGTAGCTCTCAGCCTGACTGCGCGTTGCTACCAACCCCAACTTCACCAGCTGCTGATCTAGCCGCTGTCTGAAACTTTTCATACTGAACTCGTTTTAGCATCCGTGCCAGTTGAGCGAGGACGATTTACGAAACGGCGCTTCATGTTCGTATGGATCCTGAGACAAGCTCAGGATGACAATCCCAGCTTTAGGTGCTTGTTGATTACACGGGTCTTATCCAGCTTTTGAACGATGGACAACGTATCAATGATAAATTCACGGCCGGTGCTAAGCTCTGGCTGATGTGGCTTCGGTGTAATGTGTGGTATATAATTAGCACCTTGATAGTTCTCGTCTTCTTGAAATTTGCCGTGGTATTCCATAATCTTTAATAGTGAACAATGAAGATTGCTCAAGAGGTCTGCTGGCTCTACTAACCATACAGGGATGTCCTTATTTTGACCAAGCTGGGCGCCAGCCTGTATCTTTGCCTCAAACGGATGGAAAGTGCTAACCACGGTTTCCAGCTCGACTTCTGCAGCCAATAAGTCACCTACAAACCATGGCACGAACGTTAGGTGCTGAGGCCATTGCGGAATAACCGAGCCCTCAGCCTGGGGTTCAGTGAAATGCACGACCATAAAGCGTTCGGCACTCATAAACGGTTATCCTTTAACGCGTTCGCGGTACGCGCCGGTTGACGTATCGACAGAGATCACGTCACCTTGCTTGATGAAAGCCGGTACCTTAATGGTAATGCCGGTTTCCAGCGTGGCGTCTTTGGTGATCGCCGAGCTGGTATCGCCTTTTACGGCATCTTCAGCGTAAGTTACTTTAAGTGGCACATTTTTTGCTAGCTCCACATTAATTGGTCGGGCATCAAAAAACTGCAGCTGTACGCGGTCACCCTCTTTCAGATAGCCGGCGCCGTCGCCTACCAGGTCGGCAGCGACTTCAAACTGGTCGAAGCTCTCTTCGTTCATGAAGTAAAACGTGTTGCCATCGCTGTACAAATACTGAACGGTTTGTGTGGTGACATCGGCGCTGTCGAGCTGCTCGCTGCCCTTGAATGTCTTCTCCAGTACTTTGCCGTCGATGAGGCTTTTGATACGGACGTTGACGATTGAGCCGCCGCGCCCCATGACTTTCTGCTTGTAGTCCACCACCCGGAACGGCTCGCCTTCCCACTGGAACAACGTACCTTTTTTTAAGCTGGTAATACTTAGTGCCATATTTTCTCCTTACTCAGTTGCGGTCATTATATCCTGCTTGGTTTTACGGATCAGGAAGCTCAGTAGGCGCTGGACGCTAATCGCCCGACTAGCCAGCTCCTGAAATAAATCCCGCTCAATATACTTATGGTCGCGGGCCCGGATTAAGTGCTCATGCAGTTCAATCATTGCTTCCCGCGCGGCGTGGTAGCAGTGCAATTTCTCGTGCAGCAATTTTTTTTCTAGGCTCTCAGCTAATTTGAGTGGTCCCGCGGCGGAGGTCCGCCGCAAATGTTTCTCGAGGTTAAACTTATCCTCGGCTGGCAACTGTTTTGCTAACTTATGAATATCAATGGCTAGCTCATGGCCAATATGCCAGGCTTTGGAAACGGTGTATGCGTCCATGCCTCTTTAGCTTAACCTAAAGGTTAGCTGGTGCGCTAGTGAACTGGTGCACTTGTTTTTAACGAACGTCGAAGAGCATTTAGCAGCCTGTGAACTTTTATAGATCTATCGGCAAGCTGCCTAAAATGGGCTTGATGTAAATAATTTAAGTCGCGCGCCAAGAGCAAATGATTTTGTGTTTCAGCTAATGAACCACGCGCAATCGTTAAAAACTGTGCAAACTCTCGCTTACTCCCTCTTGCAAAACCTTCGGTGATGTTAGCTGCAACTGAGCTAGCCGATCGCCTTAGTTGGCTTGTAAGCCCGAAGCTTTCACTTTTAGGAAAATTCTCAGTTGATTTGTAAATCTCTAAAGTCAACTTATGCGCTTCTTGCCACACTTTCAACTCTGTAAATGACTTCGCAAGACTCATGGATCTCCTCAGCTACTAGCGCACTAGTTTACCAGCTAACCAGCTCACTAATTATTG
>JBBPZG010000144.1:0-4821 GCA_038199095.1 Saccharimonadales bacterium (SeqCode) | reverse complement strand
AAAGCTGGTGCCAAAGTCCGTCTGAGCGGTAAGGTGCTAGAAGTGCCTGTTGGCCCGGAACTAGTTGGCCGGGTAGTTGACCCCCTCGGTAATCCGCTTGATGGTGGCGACGCAATCAAGACGACGCAGTCGAGCCGCGTCGAGCGCCAGGCGCCAGACGTGCTATCGCGCAAAAGCGTCTTTGAACCCCTGATGACCGGCTTGATGGCGATTGATGCTACGGTGCCGATTGGCCGTGGCCAGCGCGAGTTAATTATTGGTGACCGTCAGACCGGCAAAACGGCCATCGCCGTCGATACCATGGTCAACCAGGCCCGGCAGAAGACAGGCGTGATTAACGTCTATGTCGCTATTGGCCAGAAACTATCAAAGATTGCTGCCTTACAGGAGCGTTTGAAGCGCGAGGGTGTGATGGATCAGACGATTATTGTAGCCACCGGTCCTTCTGACCCCGCTGCTATGTTATATCTAGCGCCCTACGCCGGTGCTGCCATGGGCGAGTATTTTCGCGACAACAAGCAGCACGCCCTGATTATTTATGATGACCTGACTAAGCATGCCCAGGCATACCGCCAAATGTCATTGCTGCTGCGCCGTCCCCCTGGACGCGAGGCGTACCCTGGCGATGTTTTCTACCTCCATTCGCGCTTGCTAGAGCGTGCTGCGAAGCTGAACGATCAACTTGGCGGCGGCTCCCTAACGGCCCTTCCGATTATCGAAACCCAGGCCGGCGATATTTCGGCGTACATTCCCACCAACGTTATTTCGATCACCGATGGCCAGATTTTCCTGGAAACCAATCTATTCTATCAAGGTGTCCGGCCGGCTATTTCGGTCGGCCTCTCGGTGTCGCGCGTGGGCGGGGCGGCCCAAACTAAAGCTATTAAAGCGGTGGGCGGCAGTTTGAAGCTGGAACTGGCCCAATTCCGTGAACTAGCCGCCTTTAGCCAGTTCTCGACTGATCTTGACGCCGAAACGCGGCAAACGATCGAGCGCGGCCAACGCCTGACGGAATTACTCAAGCAACCACAGTTCAGCCCCTATGCCATCTGGGAAATGTACGCCAGCCTGTATGCCGCTGGCCAAGGTGTCTTTGACAATATACCGGTCGAGAAGATTAAAGCCGCCGAAGCCGCCCTGCACCGCGAGCTCAAGAGCAAACACCCCAAACTAACCGAAGACTTAAACAGCGGTGCCAAGCCGATCGACGCCCAGAATGAACAGCTTCTAAAAACTGCTAAATCTATCGCTGAAACCTACAAGACTTCTAAGGAAGTGGAGCAGTAGCTTATGGGTAAATCACGAGTCACGAGTCATGAGTCACGAGTAGCTGCACCCCGGCAGCCTGTTAACTCTTACCTCTTGCCTCGTGGCTCGGCAAAACCGGAGGTTTTGCGTGGCTAGCACGATTACGCTGAAGCGTAAAATTACCAGTATTAAGGGTACCCGGCAGATTACTAAAGCTATGGAGTTAGTATCGGCCAGTAAATTACGGCGGGCCCAAGAGCAGGCCCAGCGCAGCCGGGAGTACCGCGATATGGCGTATGATCTGTTGAAGCGCCTTAATGCTATCGGTGAAGTCGAGCGCCAGCCGCTCTTCAAAAAGCGTCCGGTCAAGGATCGTCTCTACATCATTATTACGAGCAATACGGGGCTAGCCGGAGCCTACAATGCCAATACGCTGAAGCTGCTGACTCAGGGTCTGCGCCGCGACCACGATGAAAATGTTAAAAGCCATGTCATTACTGTTGGCAGCAAGGGCGCCCAGTTTGTCCGGCGTTTAAGCCAAGCTGAGCTGGCTGCTGCGTATCCGCCTTACGGTGACCATCCAACCGCGAATGATATCCGGCCGTTGCTGAACACGGTAATGGAGCAATACCAAGCAGGCGTGGCCGATGAAGTGCGCATTCTTTACACCAAATTTAAATCTACCGTTGTCCAAGAATCGCAGGATCAGCAGCTCTTGCCTGCTCCGGCTCCGGACCGCGATGCCGAAGCGGCACCGCTCAGTAACTTCGAGCCCGATGTCGAGACAGTGGTCGAACAGGTCACCACCCGCTTGATCGAAGCCCAGATCTGGCAAGCTGTATTAGAAAGTCTTGCCAGCGAGCACGCTATGCGGATGCTGGCTACTAAGAATGCCACTGATAACGCCAATGACCTCATCAGTGACTACACCCTAGCGCTAAATACCGCCCGTCAGGCAGCTATTACCCAGGAACTAGCAGAGATTTCCGGTGGCGCGGAGGCACTCAATGGGTAAGCAGTATAAAGCCATAACTCCTGAGCAGCTCTATGAATTTGATCATATAATGCATCGAGTAATTGATGGGAATGGCGATAAGTATGAATTTTATACACGGTCCGGTGAAGGTGAGATCTTAGATACAGGTTCCTACGGTTCTCTCCTCGCAAAACAACAGTTTAGCCCGCATTTTGCTCCCCATCGGATTTCCTCATTGATAGAAAGCTTAGGATATAACTGGAGGCTTCGCTCTGAGAACCAGGCGTCTATAGCAGGAATGGTAGGTAAAGTTGTGAGTGAAATTCAAGTTGAAGGAGGTAGTACCGGCACTTATAGTGGAATTTCGCCCCCGGAGGCCGCGCAACTAGGGGCTCTTGCCGCTATTGCCGCTTTAGGTGATATGGCTAAACCCACAGGCCACATAAATGAATCTGTCTTTCAACAAAGTCTACACAAAATTAAGCAGCGAATTTTACCTACAAATATGCATATAGAGGAGGCATGATGACGACAGCAACCAAGAATAAAACTAAGACAGGAAAAATCACGCAGATTGTGGGTGTGGTGGTGGATATTGAATTCTCAACCGATAATTTGCCGGCTATTTATAACGCCTTGAAAGTAACATTGGAGGATCAGGAAGTTACTCTGGAAGTAGCGCAGCACTTAAGTGAATCGAGTGTGCGGGCGATTGCTTTGAGCTCGACCGATGGACTGCAGCGTGGTGCCGAAGTTACCGATACGGGCGCACCGATTAGCGTACCAGTAGGTGAAGCAACCTTAGGACGCATGTTTAATGTAACGGGCCAGCCGATTGATGGCAAGGAAGATAAGTTTAGCGAGACTTCACCAATTCACCGGTCGCCACCACCACTTATTGACCAGTCTGGTAGTGTTGAAATTTTGGAGACCGGCATCAAGGTGATTGACCTTATCTGCCCTGTCGTAAAAGGCGGCAAAGTTGGCCTATTCGGTGGTGCGGGTGTCGGTAAGACCGTTTTGATCCAAGAATTAATCAACAACATCGCTAAATTCCACTCTGGCTACTCGGTATTTGCCGGGGTTGGCGAGCGTACCCGTGAAGGTAATGACCTATACTATGAAATGGAAGAATCAGGGGTGCTCAAAAACACTTCACTGGTATTTGGTCAGATGAACGAACCGCCCGGTGCCCGTTTGCGCGTAGCATTAAGCGGCTTAACCATTGCGGAAGGTTTCCGTGATAAAGGCAACGATGTGCTGCTGTTTATTGACAACATCTTCCGTTACACGCAAGCTGGTGCCGAAGTCTCTGCCCTGCTTGGCCGGCTGCCATCAGCTGTGGGGTACCAGCCGAACCTGGCACAAGAAATGGGCCAGCTTCAGGAGCGTATTACTTCGACCAAAGAAGGCTCAGTAACTTCGGTGCAAGCCGTTTACGTACCAGCTGATGACTTTACCGACCCGGCACCAGCAAATGTTTTCGCTCACCTCGATTCGACTATCGCGCTGAACCGTGCCTTAACGGAAATCGGCATCTACCCGGCAGTCGACCCGCTCGACTCCAGCTCGACCATCCTTGACCCGGAAATCGTCGGCGAAGACCACTACAATGTTGCCCGCGAAGTCCAGCGCGTACTCCAGCGTTACAAGGACCTGCAAGACATTATCGCCATTCTCGGCATGGAAGAACTGTCGGAAGATGACAAGCAACTTGTAGCCCGCGCCCGGCGTATCCAGCGCTTCTTGAGCCAGCCATTCTATGTAGCCGAACAGTTTACCAATAACCCCGGCCAATACGTAAAATTGACTGATACCATCCAGGGCTTCAAGGAAATCCTCGACGGCAAACATGATGATAAGCCAGAGAGTGCCTTCTACCTCAAAGGCAGCATCAAAGACGTAACGAGTAGTAAATAAAGCTGGGGATTATCTTTATGTTTGAGTCACGAGTCACGAGTCACGAGTCACGAATAGCTGCAGAATTGTGGCCTCCTGTCTCTTCCCTCATACCTCGTGACTCAATGCAACCAGGAGATTCGCCGCGGTGATCCACTTCCAGCTAGTCAGTTTGAGCGGCAAAAAATTTGACGAAGATGTCTACGAAGTCGTCTTGCCTACTCTTGACGGCGAAATTGGTGTACTCCAGGATCATATGCCCCTCGTTAGTGTTGCCACAACTGGGGCTATTGCTGTGCGCCGCAATGCCCGCGACTCGGATGCCCAGCGCGAATATTTCGCTACAAGCGGGGGAGTTATCGAAGTATCGAACAATACTTTGCGTGTCTTGGTTGATGAAGCCGACCACAGCGACGAACTTAACGAGGTCGAAGTACAAAAAGCTTTAGAACGAGCTCAAAAGATGAAGGCCGAAGCTAAAGACCAGGTCAGTCTTGAACATGCTCAGACATTGGTCGACCGCCAATCAGTCCGTCTGCAAGTCGCCGGCCTCAAACGCCGCCACCAGCGCAAATAGTTTTGTCTATTCCTTCCCGTCATCCTGATAATCCGAGCGTTCAGCGAGAACTATATGCCGCACCCGTTCCCGCCTTCCTTGGAAGGATAAAGCGGAACCGGCGTGAAGCTATAACTAGTTT
>JBBPZG010000143.1:0-3139 GCA_038199095.1 Saccharimonadales bacterium (SeqCode) | reverse complement strand
TCTTTACTTTCCCACACCTTCTGCCTTGACAGGCTCTCAAAAGTGTTATGAGAACAATATATCACATGCGTTCTAATATGTCAAGTATATTATATGCGTAGTTTAGCATAAGCGTATTATATTGTCTGGTATTCTAACTACACCTGTGGCTGCTACGACCCGGCTGGCAGACTACACTTTAAGTGGCACATGTTTACACCCTGGCTGTAGTATTACCAGAATTTATTTTATCGGGGTGTATTATCCGCTTGAATATACTATGTTCAGGTGATTATTGAGAGCGGGCCAGTTTGCTCTTATTAAGAGTAAAGCCAAAAGTACTCCCTTGGCCTTCGCGGCTTTCAAAGATTAATGATCCGCCCTGGGCTATGATAACTTTCTTTGCCATAAACAGGCCCAGACCGGTGCCGTCGGGACGCGCCTTACGGGCATTGCCGGCGCGGTAAAACTTCGTAAACAGATGTTTTTGCTCGCTTCTTGGCACGCCTATGCCGTCGTCTTCCACGCGTAACTCGAGAGTCTTTGGTTTATCGATCAGCCGCACCGTAATATGGCCGCCGGCCGGCGTGTAATAAATGGCATTATCTACAAAATTCATAATCACCTGGCGTGTCTTGGTTTCGTCAAGCATCAGATCCGGTAAGTTGTTAGGCTTTTTATAAATCAGCTTTATTGAGCGGGCACTAGCCGTTTCCTTGAGCTGGCATAGTTCCTGGTCGACCATCTCAGCCAGATTTACAGGATGCGAATCAACTATAAATTTACCGGTTCTCAGCCGGGACACGTTCAGCAAGTCGGCAATCAGATAAACCATGCGCTGAGAACTATAAAACGCCTGGCCCAGCATCTCGTGCTGTTTAGGGGTGACCTTGCCCGCATCACCTTCCATCACTAAGCTTATGTAGCCTTTAACACTGGTCAGAGGAGTCCTTAACTGATGGCTGGCCATGCTGATAAAGTCATCTTTGGTTTGATCTAACGCCAGGAGTTTATTGTTCGATTCTTTTAGTTTCCTTAGTACCCGTTGATTTTCCTCGAATAGCAATTTGTTATCTAGGGCCACGCCAATACTCTCGCTTAAACTATTAATCAGCAGGGGCTCGGCATCTGTAAGCTGCGACGAGGAGTTATAAAAACCGGCTACCAGCAAACCAACCAGTTTGCGGCGCACCAGCAGCTTTACAATGTAACAAGACTTAAGGGGCAGGCGGTCCCTAAGGCTCTCTATGTCGGCTATTGAACAGCCAAGAACGCTTGCTATTGAGGCGGCATCCAACCCCTCCAGGGAAACTAAACGGCTGTCTTCCAGGCCGGCCAGCCATTTGTTCGTCAGTGGTAGGTGCAGCGGTTTAGCAAAGAGACTCTCTTGATCATTTCGTGTCAACGCCGGGCTGCTCCAACCATACAGTGTTAATTCGTCCCGGCTTTGGGTCACGCGCGTAAACAGCCCCACGAAAGGATAATCTGTGGATTGCAGAATAGCAGCCGTAATATGCCCGCATACCATCTTGAGGGAGGCATGGGGCTCCAGTACCATGGCATCTATTGTGCGCAGCAAAGACAGCGTTTTATTAGTATCGTTTAGCTCCTTGTTACGCTTATACATCTCCTGTGTGATATGTTCAATATCACGTTCAAGCTGTTTTCGTTTATTAAAAGGGGTTAGTACCGACTTAGTCGCCGATAACAAGTCATGCTGGTAATCCGGTGATGTCTTCACCCTGGTATTTTCTGGCATATCTACTTTCACCCTTGGGCTTTTACTTTAGTGCCTCGGGCAGGCCGCCAGCCGGCAGCTGTCCGATAAGCGGGGCCGCTGCTTCTTTAGAAACCTCTACCGAAATTTGCCCGAACAGTTCTTTATATACTGCCATCAGGTCATCTACCACCTTAGCTTCATTATCATTAATGGTAATCTTGTGGTTATCCCAATCCACAAGTAAATTAGGCACCCGCTGCGCCTGCTCAATAGCTACCGGCCCAATGATGGCTTCCTGGCTCTTAATAATTTTAGCGATTATCTGGGCATATATATTCATACTAGCCACCTTGAGCAGACTTTCCGGTGGCAGGTTTAGTAGCAAACGCTAATATGCCATAAGTAATAAGAAACAGGCCGACCGTTAGCAGCAGGTCGCCCCAGTCGCCATTGTAATACGTTTCCTTGGTAGTAGAGTAAGAAAAAACTGAATCGGCAAAGTACATAACGCCTAAGCCCGCTAATATACTGCTGGCCGCACGGCGGTACAGGCCGCCAAAATAACGATAAGACAGAGTAAAAACTACTGACGCAAACAGTAGTGCCAGAAAATCTCCAAAAGGATAAGCAACATCGAGGAATGTCTTAAGCGCGGTTTCCCCGGGGGGTATCAACACGCCATGGCGCGCAACATGTACTTGCAAGTAATAAGAGGGTACCAGCAGCAGCACAGGTGCTGCCACCAACAGAGCCTTTGCCCGTCTTGATTTTTTTAGCGCGAATATAGCACCGGTAGCTACAGCCAGAAAAGCTGTACCAAGAATCCAAAAGAAAATACTTGGAGCAAAGCCTAAGTCCGCCAGTGATGGATAAGGCGCCGCCACATTTTTGAAGAAGTTATAATACGACCATATGGACTCGCCGAGCCCCCACAAAACAAGCCCAAATGACACAAAGAATATTGCTTTGCCCAGAGTACTTTTCAGCCCTCCCCAGATAGACGACTTAATCATACCGACCAAACCGCCGCATAGAGGGATTAGCCCGAATAGAAAGGAGTACCAATAGTTAAGATCCCCGCTCTTGTGGTGGGTAAAGTAGAGAAACGCCCAGAAAATCACAATCGCCCCAAAATAGGTGATAACTAATTTCTGATAGATATTTATGCTTTTCATTTTTTATTGTTTCCGGTCATCTATAACATAAGTGGTTTTTTAGATATTGTCAATCAATATACAGGGGCGGTGCGGGAAATCCGTTAAAACGGCTGGCCATTATAATGCTATAAGCACCGGTGTGTTCAAAAACCAATCTATCACCTACGTCTATATATGCCGGCAATGTCACGTTACGGGCTATAACATCCAGACTATCACCGCTGGGACCAGCCAGGGTAAACTGTAGATTCTCGGTCGGTTCAGTAGGCGGATTTAGCAGAGA
>JBBPZG010000142.1:0-5165 GCA_038199095.1 Saccharimonadales bacterium (SeqCode) | reverse complement strand
TTCGTGAGTACTGTTGGCATCAACGAACAAACCATACGCCGGTACATCGAACAGCAAGGCCAGGCCGATGCCGGGCAAGCCAACGTCAAGTTGGTTTGAAGCAGGTAATACCCCGACCGTCAGGTCGTGGGAAGTTTATTGTTCAGGCCATCGGTTTCAACCTAGCGCAGGGCTTTAGCTAAAAATAGATGGAAAGCGGCAATTATAATCTGTTTTATTGATCAAATTGAAGGTTATAACCTGTCGCTATGATTTGCTTGAGAATAGGGCTATACAGCAATAGAGGTTCTAGAGTGATTTTTTGTCTTAGGCAAGGGGTGAGCCTCAAGCCATCTTTGCTCGAATAGTTGGTCTAATTGCTTAGCTACGGGGTCATACCTGAAACAAATACCAAACGCTTTGTTGGACTGGATTTCGTCATATGAAGACATAATGGCTGTATTTCCATCAAAGACAAATAAACGAATGCCCATATTTGAAAGATAGCGCATTTCAACGCCCATTTCCTCGTACATTTCTAAGCTTGCATTAGTTGTTGTAGGATTATTCTGCACAATGCATCTAATCTTTACGCCTGTTGCTGATGCTTTCCTATATGCCAAAACAGTACTGTCAGGGACTTTGTGACCTGATACGATGTAGTTAATCTTATGCTTGGCCTTACGAGCTTCTTGCTCACCAACTTTCAGTAATGCTTCACGATCTTTAATAAATGTAATGCTTGGTAGCGAGGGATCACTTGGTTTGGTTTGCACGCTGCCAAAATCTTGCCTAAAACTCTGTGCTGCTGCACGCATAAACCAGTTCATGGCGTCAGGTTTAGGTGTAGCTTGGAAACTTACAGGATAAGTATTACGCTGTTCCACCATACCTAGGTCTATCAATGGCTTAATTGCTCTATAAACGGCGTGCGGTAATATGTCTAATCTCTCGGCAACCTGCCGTGCGGTTAAAGAGTCTGCCACCTTGAGCGACTGATAGACCTTTAATGATTGTTTTGGTACGGCTTGCATGTGTGGCTTTGCCATGTTTCGAGCTTAACACAATTTGGTTAAAATAGCTACAATATACTACTTTAGCATTATAAGCGACGTTATGTTACGCGCTGATTGGAAGTTAAATAAGGAGTTTTATGACTGATCCTGAACAAAATAAAGTTAGTATAGATCCCGTCCCTTTAGAGCAACAGCCCGAGATTGATGCTCTAGTGCAAATTGTAAGCTATAGTGATTTACTTGAACAACAAACACCAGAAAGCGTGATCAGCACTTGCGAGGAAGTACGTACTGCCGTTTGGCATCCCAGTGAACGCGTAGCAGACGCCGCATTAGATGTTTTTAAACGCGTAGTTGACAGCTCTGGTGATGAAGAGACGCACATGGCCGTGCTAACGGGAATGCGTTTTGCTATTGAACGGCCTGACGGTTATGGTCTGGACAAGGCTGGCGAGATCATTGGACTGCTGCAAGACGGTTATTTTGGTGGCGCGGGCTTGCCGAGTAATCATATTTTAATGAGAAGCGCACGCGTAGCTCTGGGTGGAAGCGAAGTAGTACCCGAATACGAAGAGCCAGAACCTAGTAATGTACAAAGAGCAGCTTGGAGTATGAGATCAAAATTATTTTTCAAAGGTCGCGATTATCGTATCCATGAAGAGATGAAAATCGAAGCAGCAAAGAATAGACTTGACTCTATTGAGGATCAAACACAAGGGTCAGTTAACTTCATTGAAACAATGCATGATGAGCATGACGCTGGTGAACGCTCTAGTCTCTTTCTTGCCGCGCTGCAAATAGCGGAAGACCCCAGTGAACGACGCCGTATATTTGCTGCGACAATTTGCCTTGAAGATGATGAAAGTTGGATCGGACCACACTGGACTACTCATCATATACATTTTCCTACTGATTTACCTGGTGGGGCGCCAAAGGAAAGCGAGGTGTTAGATAATCCTGAAGACCTAACAGAAGCAACACTCAAATACCTGAGTGAAATTGATGACAGCGTACCACAACTTATAGAAGCGGTGAAAAGCTATATTAAAGCCTCCTCTAAGCTAGTTAAGGTTAGAGATGCTCGATCCATACTCTTAGCTTCGTTAGAATAGCTTAACTTTTGAAATCTGTTGATGGCTAACTTATGCTGTTACTGGTGACTACGGAGTATCGTTATAACTTTAGTCATCGTGCTGCACCACAGTTGAACCAAAAGAGACGCCCTAACCGGCGTTTCTTGTTTATATAATTATAAAATCTACTATGTGTACATGAGATATACAATTACACAAGAAGACAATATGGGTTGTGGAGCGGCCTGTGTAGCATTTGCAGCTAATAAAACTTATAAGCAAGCAGCCACTGCGCTTGGTCGGACAAAAGCTAGAACAGTCGGCTTTCAGCTAAAAGAGTTAGTTGATGCACTAGGTCAAAATGGGTTAGACTATCGCTTTAAGCACGTTCAGCCAACAGTGAAGCAGGCCATCTATCAAGAGGGTGTTATTGTTTTTATTAAACGGTCAATTCGCTATCCGTACGGTCATTATCTGATACGGCATAACGGACAATGGATGGATCCGTGGATTAACTCGGTATGGGATAAGGATATCGCGAAGGCCAAATCTGGGTACAGAAGACGATTACCAGGTAAGACACAGTGGGCTGTTTTCCCATTAACCTAAAATTCCTTTTAAGAAGTAAAGTTTTACTTTTGTAGCTTATGCTACACCAAAACCCTGACCATTAGCCATTGCATATGTTTTTATCAGAGGTGATACAATAAGGCCTAACGATATGGCGACGCCCAAGAAGTATTTTCATGATCATTTAGTGCTGCTGTTGCTCAGCATCAACGCCTTTTTGGCGGTGGCCGGCAGTATTGTTATTCTAGTACGCCTGAGCACTGGTCACGGCAATGGCTATATTGTCGAGTATCGTTCGAGTGTAGCCGTTAATAATTTTCACTCCGGTAACGTCGTAGATATTTTAAGTTTTGTCGCCTTTGCCCTCCTAGTGCTGGTAGTTCATACTGGTCTGAGTCTGCGCGTCTATCAAATCCACCGGCAGCTGGCGATAGCTATCCTGGGGCTTGGATTCCTGCTACTTATCCTGACGGTAATCGTCAGTAACGCCTTGATCGTACTCCGTTAAAGTCACCTGTAAGCGAAAACCAAACTATCCCATCCCTTCTAGGGTAAACTAGGTAAGTATGACCGACTTAGAGATCCCGTTCGAAAAAGACCGCAAAGGCCATTACCGCTTCTTCGAAATTTTGCCCGGTGCCCTGAGTTGGACGCTGCTGTTCATGCCACTCATCCTCAGCTTAATCAACGTGACACTGGCAGTCTTCGTCATCCTCGGCTACTTGCTGATTTACTTTGTACGCTCACTCGCATATTCGGCGCGGGCCATTGCCGGCTACCGGACCATGAAGTACTGCCTTAGACTAGACTGGAACGGGCTAGCGGCCGAGATCGAGGCTGGCAGGCTTCTGGATCGAGAAATCACCCGTCCTAAGTGGCACTATGACAACCTCAAACGTCTAGAAACGCGTGAGCATAAATTCAAACCCAGCGAACTCGTCCACGCGGTGATTATAGCCACCGTTAACGAGAGCCGGGAAGTGCTGGAACCGACCATCCAGGCCGTTATAGATGCCGACTATGACAGCAAACAGATTATCTTGGTCATGGCCTACGAAGGCCGCGCCGGCAAGGTAGCCGAAGACCGCGTGAATGAACTGATAGAACTCTACAAAGGCGACTTCCGCCACATGATGGCCGTCAAACACCCGCCAAATATCCCTGGTGAGCTAATCGGCAAGGGCGGTAATATATCCTTTGCCGGGCGCGAGCTACAAAAGTACCTCGAGCAGCAGGCACTTGACCCCGCTAAAACCTTGGTAACTACGCTCGATGCCGATAACCGGCCCGACAAGCGTTACTTTGCCGCCCTCAGCTACCTGTACTGCGTCGTACCAAACCCGCTGCGCGCTTCGTACCAGCCGTTACCCATGTTTACCAACAACATTTGGGATGCGCCGACACTTATGCGCGTTGTAGCTACCGGTAATAACCTGTTTTATATCGTTGGCAGCCAGCGTTTGCACCTGGTGCGCAACTTTTCGGCCCACGCCCAGCCCATGCAGGCGCTTATCGATATGGACTTTTGGAGTGTCCGGACCATCGTCGAGGATGGCCACCACTTTTGGCGCTCCTACTTCCGCTACGACGGCGACTACCGCGTCTACCCGTTAAGCATTCCCATCTATCAGGATGCCGTGCTGGCCGACGGCTACATCCGCACCCTCAAGGCCCAGTTTTACCAGTTGCGCCGTTGGACCTACGGTGCATCCGACGTCGCCTATATCGCCGACAAAGGCTTTTACCACAAGAACAACGCGCCCAAGGCCGATGTAATCGCCAAATTCTTGCGCCTGCTCGAGGGCCACGTCACCTGGGCCACTGGCACACTGCTCATTTACTTCGCCGCCTTCATCCCGCCACTCGTCGACCCGCAAAATCTGGCTGCTAACCAACTACCCCTAATCGTCAGCCGTGTCCAGCGCTTCGGCATCGCCGGCCTGTTGGTCTCGCTCTACGTCTGTCTGGTGACGCTGCCGCCGCGCCCGGCCCGCTACAAGCGCCACCGTTCCATCTTTATGCTCACCCAGTGGATCTTCCTGCCTGTCACTTCTGTAGCTTACGGTTCACTAGCCGCCTTTAACAGCCAGACCCGCCTTATGTTCAAAAAGTACCTCAGCAAATTCGACGTCACCGAAAAAGCCGTCAAAACAGACGAGGGCCAAACCATCTCCACCGAAGCCAACATCGACGTCACCGCCACCAAAACCAAAAAACGCCGCCTCTTCAAACGCCGCCGCAAAAACGACGCCTAAGCGTCATCCTCATGCACCACTGTAAACGTCATCCTGAACTAGTTTCAGAGCCTGCCCTCAGCTTGACTGGGTGACCCCGTCCTTCTCCGCAAAGACGCTCCCTCCCGTCATCCCGGCGAAAGCCGGGACCCAGTCAATTAAGTGTGCGCAGCACTCCTCATGCGTTCTTCTCCAGAGACATCACCCTATCCTCACCCCCAAACCAAACCTCTCTTCTCTCCCCATTCTTTTTTGAATGGCAAGAAGTAACCCAAAAGCCCCCGCCTGGACTA